>DASSEB010000001.1:0-5544 GCA_035696765.1 Pyrinomonadaceae bacterium
AGCACGCCCATGGACCAGCCGTCGGAGATGATGTGATGCATCGTCGCCGCCAGCACGTGTTGCTCCTCTTCAAGTCGAAACAGTCTGACGCGCAGCAGTGGTCCGGTCGCGAGATTGAACGGCTGTTGCTCTTCTTCCCTCAGACGGCGCTCGAGTTCGGTGCGTCTTTGCTCTTCATCCAGGTCCGAGAGATCTTCCGTAACCAGATCGATGTGATGAGGCTCGAAGATCACTTGTCCGGGTTCTCCACCGTTGTCGATGAAGCAAGTACGCAGACTCTCGTGGCGGCGCACGAGTTCGTTAAGACTATGTTCCAGCGCCGCAACGTCGAGCGCGCCGTTCAGTTGGACCACCTGCGGAAGGTTGTACAGCGGGCTTTCAGGTTCGAGTTGATCGAGAAACCAGAGGCGCTGTTGCGCAAACGAGAGCGGTAACACTCCTTCTCGCTTCACTGGCGCCAGGGGCGGAGCAACGTGCCGCGCACCAGCAGTTTCACGCAGAAAGCGCGCGATCTCCTCTTTATGGGCGGCCAGTTCGGCTCGCAGGTCCGGTGTGAGCACTCCCGTGGCGGCGCTGTAGCGCAAGCGCTCGCCTTCAAGCCACACGTTCACATCCTGATTGCGAAATTTAGTTAATATCTCCAGCGCTGTCATACTTCTCCTCGTTCGTAATCATGTCGGTCATGATCAGTACTGCGGGTTAGCCACAAAATGGTCTCGATACTCTCTGCCAATGCAGCGATGGTGGGACGCTCGAAGAGCGTTCGGACAGGTATCTCCACCGCGAGAGCTTGCCTGATGCGCGAGATCACTTGCGTCGTTAACAATGAATGTCCACCCATTTCGAAGAAGTTCTCTTCGACACCGACTTGCGTCACTCCAAGCACTGACGCCCAGATCGCTGCAACAGCTTCTTCGGTAGGGGTGCGCGGCGCGACGTAACGCCGGCGTAACTCGAAATCGTCAGGCTGTGGAGCAGGCAGTGCGAGGCGATCCACTTTGCCGGTGCCGGTCACCGGCAGGTCGTCGAGAAAAACGAAGAAGGCGGGCACCATGTAGTCAGGTAATCGCTCATGCAGGTACTGGCGCAGTTCCGCGATCTTCAACTGCTCGGCCTGTCCTTCCTGGGCCACGCAGTACGCGACGAGTTGCTTCTGCCCGCCCGCGTCTTGTCTTGCACAGACGACTGCTTTCAGGATCTGCGGATGTTCACGAAGCGTCGCTTCTACTTCTCCGATCTCAATTCGATAGCCGCGGATTTTGACCTGGTGGTCACCTCGCCCGAGAAACTCGATGTCGCCGTTGCTGAGATAACGGGCGAGATCGCCGCTTCGATAAATACGGTCACCCGAAGTAGCCGCAAATGGATTTGGGATGAACTTCTCAGCGGTTAAGTCAGGACGGTCGAGGTAACCACGGCAAACATTCGCGCCGCCGATGTACAACTCTCCGGTAACACCCACCGGCACAGGTTGAAGATTGCGGTCCAAAATGTAGGTAGTCGTGTTGTCGATGGGCCGTCCAATAGGCGGCAGCGTGGGCCATTCCTGCGGTGAACCGCTCAAGGTGTGCGCCGTCACGACGTGTGTTTCTGATGGTCCATAATGGTTGCTGAGCCGGCACTGGAGGCTCTCGCACAACTGGGCAATCTGCGTGGTGCTTTGTAATTGTTCGCCCGCGGTCTGGAGCTCGCGCAGTTGCAAGGGCGACGGCCGCTCGGCGAACGCTTCGGCAAGATGTTGCAAATAAACGAACGGCAGGAAAAGTCTTTCGACCTGTTTCTCGTTCAGCAGGCGCAGCATTTCGAGAGCATCCAGTCGCTGCTCGTTCGTCACCAGTACGATCGTTCCACCTAAGCACCACGTCGCGAACATTTCATGGAACGAAGCATCGAAATTAAGTGAGGCGAATTGCAGTGTGCGCGTGGGTTCTGAAAAATCCACCAGTTGCCACTGAATCAAGTTGCTCAGCGCGCGATGAGTCATCGACACGCCCTTGGGCCGCCCGGTCGATCCTGAGGTGTAGATCACATAGGCGAGATTGTCGGGGTGAATTTCCGTTGGCGGGTTCTCTGTGCTCTCACTCGCGAGCCGGCGCCAGTCGTTATCGAGGAAAAGGATTTGTGAGTTCGTTTCCGGCAGGCTTGCCGCCACCGATTCGCTCGTCAGCAGGATTGCGCACTGCGCATCCGCGACCATGAAGTTGAGACGTTCGCGTGGGTACGTTGGATCGAGCGGAACGTAAGCGGCGCCGGCCTTCAAGATACCCAACACTGAAATCACCATCGCGAAACTGCGCTCCAGCATGATGCCGACGCGTGCATCAGCGCCCACTCCGAGATCACGCAGATGATGAGCGAGTTGGTTCGCATTCCGGTTCAACTCGCGATAGGTGAGTTGCTGGTCGCCAAATTCAACCGCACACGCATCCGGAGTTAACTGGGCCTGGTGCTCGAAGAGAGTGACAAGAGATGTGTCGTCACGTGTGACCGCGGTCTCGTTCCAGTCGATCAGCAGTTGCTTTCGCTCTTCGTCGGTGAGTATGTCCAAGTCAGAGATACGACGCTCCGGATAACTCGTCACAGACTCCAGCAACTTCTGATAGTGTCGAAGCATTCGCCTGATCGTCTTTGGCTCAAACAGATCGGTACTGTATTCGAGCAACATCTCCAGGCCGTCGCTGGTCTCGCTCAGAAAAAGAGTTAAGTCGAACTTTGCCGTGACGATCTCGCCGGGCAAAAAGCTCATCGTCAGATCCGAGAACGCCGGCAGCTCTGTGGACGGCTTCTGCAAGACAATCATCACCTGGAACAGCGGGTGCGAACCCAGATCGCGTTCGGGTTGCAGCTCCTCAACCAGTCGCTCGAACGGCAAGTCCTGCTGTGTATATGCTTCGAGCGCGACCTCGCGCACACGCTTCAGCAATTCGGCAAACGACGGGTTGCCGCTGAGATCCGTGCGCAGCACGAGGGTGTTCAGGAAGAATCCAATGAGACCTTCTGTTTCTCTTTGCGTGCGGTTCGCGACGGGCGTCCCCACGACGATGTCTTCCTGTCCGCTCCAGCGCGAGAGCAACGCCTGAAACGCAGCCGTCACTGTCATGAACAGCGTTACCTCGTGACGGCGACTAAGACTTCTGAGTTTTTCCAGGGTCGCGACGTCCACATGCAGACTTTGAGAAGCGCCATGAGGCGAACGCACTGTGGGGCGCGGCCGATCTGTCGGAATTTCGAGGACGGGCGGCGCCCCCACCAACTGAGCGCGCCAGTACGAGAGTTGCTGTTCGTAAACTTCGCCCTCGAGCCACTTCCGTTGCCACACCGCATAGTCCGCGTATTGAAGGGGCAGTTCTGCAAGGCGCGGCTCTGAGCCGGAGCAATACGCTGCGTAAAGGAGACCGAGCTCGTTTATCAGCACGTTTATGGACCAGGCGTCGGAGATGATGTGATGCATGGTCACTGCCAGCACATGCTCCTCTTCGCCAAGTCGAAACAATCGCACGCGCATCAGTGGTCCAGTCGCAAGGTTGAAGGGCAGCTCTGCCTCTTCGTTCAACAATGCCTGGAGATGCGACTGCTTGTCGTCCGCACCAATGGTCGAAAGATCTTCAACCGCCAACGTGAACGGTGAGGGAGGAAGAATGATTTGCGTGGGCTGACCATCGCTCTCGACGAAGCACGTGCGCAGGCTCTCATGTCGCCGGACCAGTTCACTAAAGCCGCGCTCGAGGGCGATTGTGTCGAGCCAACCATTCAGGCGAACTACTACCGGAATGTTGTAGAGCGGGCTATCGGGTTCGAGTTGATCCAGAAACCAAAGTCGTTGTTGTGCGTACGACAGGGGCAGTGGTCCATTTCGATCAACTGCTACTAAAGCCGGAGCCCCCTCGATCTGTTCGCCACGAGACAACTCCTCGATATGCCTGGCGAGCGTGGCGACGTTCGGATACTCGAACAGCGCGCGCAACCGCAACTCCGCTGAGAAAGCTTCCTTGATACGGGAAACCAGCCGCGTTCCGAGCAGCGAGTGTCCTCCGAGGTCGAAAAAGTTATCTTCCACTCCGACACTTGTCACGCCAAGCACGGTGGACCAGATGTTTGCCAGCAATTCCTCCGCGGGCGTTCGCGGTGGAACTGAAGAGTCGCTCGTGTAGTTTTGCGGCGCGGGCAACGCGCGCCTGTTGACTTTGCCGGTGGCCGTCAACGGCATTGCATCGAGCAGCATGAAACCCGACGGCATCATGTAATCCGGCAGTCGCTTTCTCAAATAGCTTTGCAAGTCGCGTATGAGTGACTGCTGGGCGCCGTCAACGGCCTTTGCCGGAACGATGTAAGCAACGAGTCGCTTCTCGCTCTCTCCGGTTGCGATTACGACTGCTTCTCTCACTGCTTCGTGTGCACTAAGCGCCGCCTCTACTTCGCCAGTCTCGACTCTGAACCCGCGGATCTTCACCTGATGATCGATTCGGCCCAGGTACTCGATATTTCCATCGACGCGATAACGCACCAGATCGCCAGTTCGATAAAGTCGCTCACCCGGTCCCTTCGCGAATGGATGCGGAATGAACTTCTCTGCCGTCAGTGCTGCTTGCCCGAGATAACCACGCGCTAACTGCACGCCGCCGATGTGTAGTTCGCCTGCCACTCCGACTGGAACAGGCTCCATGTGATCGTCGAGAATGAATATCTGCGTGTTGGCGACAGGCTTGCCGATGGGTACGAGAGGCTGATCGTCGTCGCGCCGGCACTGCCAGAACGTCACGTCAACCGCCGCTTCGGTCGGGCCGTAGAGGTTATGCAACTCCGCCTTCTGCCGCTCGAAGAAACGTTGCTGCAATTCGAGACTCAGTGCTTCGCCGCTGCACATCACCTGCTTCAACGTGTCGCACTGCTCAACACCCTCTTGCTCGAGGAAGACCTTCAGCATCGAGGGAACGAAATGCAGCACCGTCACCCGCTGGTCTTTGATCACGTTGATGAGGTACTCGGGATCTCGGTGCCCGCCGGGTTCGGCGATGACGAGGCGCGCGCCAATCATCAGCGGCCAGAAGAACTCCCACACCGACACGTCGAAACTGAAAGGCGTCTTCTGAAGCACGCAGTCGTGTTCCGTTAGTCTGTAGGCGTCCTGCATCCACAACAGGCGATTGCAGACGCCGGCGTGTGTGTTGATTGTGCCTTTGGGCCGGCCCGTCGTGCCCGACGTGTAAATGACATAGCACGCATTCGCGCCCGACACATGCGATGGCATCACCGGCCCAAGGTTCGAACCACGCGCGCTGATTTCGTTCCAGTCCGCGTCGAGACAAGCGATAACTACGCTGTGTTCGGTAACTCGCCCGCGCAGGTGCTCCTGTGTCAACAGCACCTTGATCTGCGCGTCTTCGAGCATGTAGGCGAGACGTTCCTGCGGATACTCCGGATCGAGCGGTACGTAAGCGCCGCCCGCCTTGAGGATGCCGAACAGCGCGACCACCATTTCGACCGAACGCTCCATCATCACGCCGACTCGCGTTTCCGGACCGACGCCGAGGCTGCGCAGGTAGT
>DASSEB010000002.1:0-7121 GCA_035696765.1 Pyrinomonadaceae bacterium
TTCGTTGCTCCCGGCGGGAGGGTGATCTGTTGTGGATCCGCTGCTCCCGCCACGTACACGATGAAAATTCCGGCACTCGCCTGCGATTGTTTGTAGGCCGGCTGATCGTTGCGGAAGGTAACGCTCACGGTACCCTTCGGAAACTTTGTGAACTCGGCGCGGTCGGGAGCGTTTGTGAGTTTGCGTAAACCTGAACCATCCGGACGCACGACGTAGAGGTCAGCGTCATACAAGGACGAAGCAGCAGCGTGGCGACTGGAGAACGCGAGTTCTTTTGCGTCAGGGCGCCACGCGAGCGAGTCGATGCCGAGCGGTTTTTTCGCGTCGGGATGGGTCCAGAGTCGCCGATCGTTCGTACCGTCGGGATCGATCAGACGTATTTCCGTGCCGTCGCGAACGTAGGCAATGGTGCCGCCCCCCGGTCGTTGTTGTGCGTATGTAGATGAAAAGAGAATAAGTGCTGCGAGTATTAAGAGAGTCGCCCGCGTGATTGTGTCGCCCATGTTTGTCTTCCTGGAATCGATGCAGGTTACTGGCAACGCTTCAAGTTCCATGTGATTTTGATTGAGTCGGAGATGTCGGCGCTACCGGAAATTTCGCCCGGTTTGGCCGGATCCAGTTTGCCCTGGACACCATTAACCGCGACGCCGAAACTCCTGCTTGTTTCGCTTCCAAACTGATCCTCTCTCCCGCCGTGTCCGCAGGCGGAGATTTCGTACTTCGTAACGACATCGATGATGGGTGCATTGACGAACAGCGTGTAGCCGCCGGCTCCATCCAACAGCACGCGCACCTGCGCTTCACGTCGCGCGTTCCCGCTTCCGAAGTGCCGGCGAAACATCAGGCAAGCGTTCGCCACATTCGCTCGACCTTCGTAAATGTCTGTCGTAGTCACGTCGCCCTGTGCGATGCTGCTATCGCCCTTGACCTCGATGGTTTCATGATGGGACCTCTTGCTGACCTTTTGTAAGCCCTGAGGTTTTCCCTCCCATTCTTCCGAATAGCTTACCGTTCCGTACCAACCTCCGTTGCAGGTTTCCCAGTCCTTCACCGGGACCTCGACCGTCGCCGTTGACGCCCAGTCAGTTCGGTAAAGCAACTCGAGAGGAAGCGTAAACATTCCTCCTGCGGCGCCCTCCCCAACGTTCTTTTTACCCAGACTGATAACGCCGCCCAGCACGTGGCCCGCAATATCCACGGCATCGCCCTTGATGTCTCCACCTTTCAGTTTGACTGTGGTCATGACAACCGCTGTCTTCATCACTGGAATGTGAGGCGCTGGAATGTAGTTCCTTCGCGAGGAGCCTTCGAGAAGGACGCGTGCATTTCCCTGTGCGTCTGTTTTTGTGCTCGCCAGATTGGTCACTCGTGTTCCGGGTTTGCCGGGGATACCTGCATAGGTGCCCGCATCCTGTATGCGTGGGCCAGTGCCCACAAACCAGACGATCTGTTCACTGCGATCTCCGCTGCTGTAAAAATCAGCGGCGCCGCCCTCAACAAGATGCCAGTTAACCTCGACGCCTTCGAGTGGACCATCATTCAGGAGATTGAAATCGAGTCCGGTGCCGGCGTTCAGCAACCAGCGAAAGCAATTGACCTGTTGCCACTTGCCGACGTTCATCTTGACTTTGGCGGTGAGCTGCCGCCTCTCTCCCGCGCTCGTACTCGTGTTGCGAACGAGCGGCGGGTTATCAACGGTGATTTCCGTTTCGAGCGCTGCATACGTCGCGATGAACTTCGCATACGCGAGAAGAATGTTGAGGACGTTTGCAAGCTTCCCGTAGTTTTCAAACAACTTGCCCGCAGTGCCCTCGATCTTCTCCTTTGTCCATGACATCAACTCGCCGAAAGCCGTAGTCAGCGCCGTTGCTCTGGCGTCGGCAACGGTCGACTCCATGTCCGAGAGGGTGCAGGGTTGTGTTTGAGGTGCGTGTGCGTGGTTTCTTTTGAGTGCTTGCTCAGAGCGTTGGCCCAACGTGTAGAGATCGCCGAGCATACGCCGGAGGATCAGTGCGTGCTGAATCGTGTCGATGCGAACCGCTTTATTGTCGCCGGCGGCGAGCAGGTCGTACGGCTGTTCAGACACGCGTCCGAGTTCAACGATGAATCGTGCCCAGAAGCGCAACTCCGGTTGATCGCTCACCGCTTGTTTTCGAATACCGTCGATCAGGATCTTCTCGAGTGGGGCTTCTTTCAACTCGGGAACAGATCTGATCGTGTCGCACAGGTAAGAGATCGCGACGGTCCGGCGTTCGCCATACATCTTCGCCATCGCGGCGACTTCCCAGGCTTCGAAAACGAGACCTTGTCCGGGTTGCACGGTCTGTGTGACACCGCCATCCGTGTCGCGTATCCCGAAGCCGGCCGTCATGAGTGCGGTCAGCAACGCAGGCACGGACTGATCGTCGCCCGCCGCGATACGCTTTGCTAAAGCCGCGGCGACTTCATCAGGTTTTCCGTCGGGCTTGCGCATAGCTTCGGGCAGCTGGCCGCTGTGAAAAGCTGCGGCCATCTTCTCGTTCTTTACCGAAGTGAGCACGATGGGCGAAGTGGTGGGCCTCGATTGTTGCCGGCGCGTTTGTCCGGCCAGTGGAAGTTGAAGTGAGATCAGCGCGAGCAGCGCGATCGCGACAGAAAAACTCTTCTTTCCGCCAGGCACAAAAAGCACAAAAGGATGATTTGGTGCCTTTTGTGCTCTTTTGTGCCGAATCATTCTCATCATCACTTCTTGACTGCCGCGAGGATCGCTTGCGCCGCTTTATCGACCTGCGGCGTGAGTATGTCTTCACCATCGGATTTGGCTTTGACTTTGCCGGTATCGGCGAGCACCGTGTTTGGCGAATCTGCGCGGTCGAGCCTGTAGTCGAGAGTGAGTTCGTCCTTCGCTTTGACATTGCCGGCAATCGTCGCGGCAGTGTAAACACCCGCGATCGTTGCTGAACGCGCAGCGGCAGAGCCTGCGGTACTCCCACCCGGAATGTGACCCGCGGCCGAACCGGCGATATTGCCCATCGCGCGACCGAACATCGATCCGCCTCCGCCTTTCTTCACGGTCATCGAAACGGAAAGCATGTAGTCGCACTGCTTCTGTCGTGCTTCTGACGCGGACGCTGCGTTGAGCATCACGACTTCCACACCAGGTGCGTTAAGACGACTCGCAAAGCTGTTGCGCACCGCTTCCGCTGATTGAGTCGCGTCGCCCGCAACAACCTGGACTTTTGGCAACGCCACGCCGATCCGAATCACGCCCGGTTTCTTGTCCGCGGTCCCGGTTGCGGCGGTCGTTGTTGAAGGAGCCGTGTTGCTTTCAGAAGGGCGGCCCGGTGTAGACGGCGTCATGTTTGCAGCGGCGCTCATCCCGTAAAGTTCCTGCATGTCTTTCGCGAGCGTGTAACCCTCAGGGACGTCGAACAGCGATGCGCTGAGCGGTTCTCGCGAGAGTTCGAGCACTTCCTGAGTCATCGTCGTCGTGCGGCCATCACCCTGGTACATGGTCGTGGTCACGAGCACGGGAAAGCCGAGCTTGGCGGTCCCGACAGTTCTGGTGCGAACCTCGTCTTTACATCCGGGTTGTGGTTGATACGGCGTCTGCTGGTATTTCTGAGTTTCACCAGGACAGGTGAACGCATAGTCAAAGTCGATGTACCACCCATCAGTTTCGATCTTCGAATCCTTCGCGCAGGCTTCCGGACTCGCCTTCATTTCCATCGACGTTTTTATGTGCCGCGCAGTGAAGCCAAACATCTGCTTCCGCTCGCCTGTGTCCGTGACTGTGTTGGTGACGTTGACGATACCGCCGCGTGGCTGCCCTTGAGGCTGCGTCGCAGCGGGATTTGTGGGAACGCCCGCGCCGCCATCGCCTACGCCGGCAGTGTTTGCTCCGCCGGTCGGCGAGATCATGTAACTCTTTGTTCTTTCGTTGATTGTCACCGTGCGCTTGAGATCACACTGAAGGATGGTGGTGAATCCCATACCTCCTGGCATCTCGTTCCGCATCCGCGGCCCTTTTATGTAGAGAAGGGTTTCGGTACCGTTGCCACCCATGCTCATGCGCTGCCGGATTTTTACGTCTCCGGCCGGCGCCGGCTTTTTTGGCGTTTGGCTGTTCGTGACCAGCCCGGCGGCTGCATACAGAACGAGAACAAAAGCCGCAGGTTTTAAGAATGCCGTCTTCATCATCAATCCTCCCTCGGTTGCGGACGCATGGTGCCGTCCATTTAATAACGCAGAAATTTTGGCCGGATTGGCTCAAAATAATTTTCTGAATGCTTGTGCTTTTTGTCGCGATAGTTGGACTCGGAACTCGCCGGGAGCTAGAATTTTTGCCCTCTCCCCCAATTCAAATGGCTTATCCACAACAGGCTGTAACCGAACTCCTCGTAGCATGGAGCGACGGCGACAAGGCGGCACTCGACGAGCTCATGCCCGCAGTGTACGACGAGTTGCGCCGTCTTGCGCAAAGCTATCTTAGCCGCGAGCGGCCCGGCCATACGCTGCAAACGACCGCGCTCGTCCATGAGGCTTATCTTCGTCTGATCGATCAGAAGTCGGTGAACTGGCAAAACCGCGCGCAATTCTTCGGCATTGCAGCGCAGATGATGAGAAGGATCCTCATCAATCACGCGAAGCAGCGCCAGGCAAAGAAGCGCGAGGGTTATGCGACCAAAGTCTCCCTCGACGCCGCCGTTAACTTTTTCGAGAAGCGAGAAGTTGATCTGATGGCGCTCGACGAAGCACTCAACGGACTTGCCGCACTCGATCCGCAGCAAACACAGATTGTGGAGCTGCGCTTCTTCGGCGGTCTCACGATCGAAGAGATTTCAGAAGTGTTAGGCATCTCGCCGGCAACCACGAAGCGTGAATGGGATTCGGCAAAATTGTGGCTCAGACGCCAGCTCAGCAGCGGGAGGTAGATCGGCATCACTCCGGAACGTTGGCAAGAAGTGAAGCGGGTGCTTTCGGAAGCGCTGGAACTGGAGACTGAGCGACAGCGACAGTTTCTCGATTCGGTCTGCGTGCATGATGCGGACCTGCGTGCGGAGATCGACTTGTTGCTGGCCCAACGTGTCGATACCGGCAGCGACGTGATGGAAGCCTGCGCCACTGATGCGGCTCGTTTGCGACTCGGCTCAACGCCCGGGACTCGCATCGGCGCGTATAAAGTGCTGCGCGAGATCGGCCACGGCGGCATGGGCACGGTCTATCTCGCCGAGCGCGACGACGATCAATACCGGCAGCAAGTCGCGATCAAGCTCATCAACCCGGGCCTCGGCGGCGAAACCATTCGGCGTCGCTTTCGCAACGAGATGCAGATCCTTGCGGATCTGAATCATCCCAACATTGCACGACTGTTTGATGGCGGCGAGACTGCGGACGGAGTTCCGTATCTAGTCATGGAGTACGTCGAGGGAAGCCCGATCAATCAGTATTGTGACGAGCAAAAAGTCTCGACTGAACAGCGGCTGAAACTCTTTTCGACAGTCTGTGCTGCCGTGCAGTACGCACACCAGCACCTCGTCATACATCGCGACATCAAGCCGGGCAACATCCTCGTAACGAGCGAAGGCTTACCGAAACTCGTCGACTTCGGAATCGCGAAGCTGTTGGACCGGGACAAGTCCAATGCGACGGCGACGGCGATGTCGTTCATGACGCCGGAGTACGCGAGTCCGGAACAGGTGCGCGGCGTGTCTGTCACGACAGCAACGGATATCTATTCGCTCGGCGTCGTGCTTTATGAATTGCTGAGTGGCCGGCTTCCATACCGGTTGAAGAGCCGTGTGCCGCACGAGATCGCGAAAGCAATTTGCGATGAAGATCCGGAACGTCCGAGCACGGCGATTACCAGGACCGCGGATATCAGCATTCCGAAGCTGCGCAAACACCTGCACAGCGATCTCGACAACATCGTGTTGATGGCGATGCGCAAAGAGCCGCAGCGCCGGTACGCGACCGCGGAACAGCTTGCGGAAGATATTCAACGTCATTTGAACGGGCGACCGGTGCGCGCACGTCAGGACACGTTCACCTACCGCGCGGGCAAATTTGTTCGCCGTCAGAAAGTCGCGGTGACTGCCGCGGCGCTCATCGCCGTCACGTTGTTAGTTGGAATTATCGCAACGGCGTGGCAGGCGAGAGTTGCACGGGCGGAGCGGGCGCGAGCTGAAAGACGTTTCAACGAAGTGAGACAACTGGCGAATTCGTTTGTGTTCGAAGTGCACGATGCGGTCGTGAACTTGCCGGGCTCGACGCCGGCGCGCTCTTTGATCGTGCAGCGGGGGTTGAGTTATCTCGATAGTCTCGCGCAGGATGCTGCCGGGGATCTTGGTTTGCAACGAGAATTAGCGGCGGCTTACGAAAAACTGGGGGCCGTGCAGTACACGCCAACCGTTGCGCATCTCGGAGATCTGCCCGGTGCTTTGCAAAGCCATCGCAAGGCGGCAGCGCTTCGAGAGGCGCTGGTCGCTGCCGATCCGTCGAACCCGGACTATCGCCGCGAGTTGCTGGATAGCTACTGGTTCATCGCGACGCTGCTCGGCGCGCAGGGCGACATGCCGCGCGAGTTGGAAATGATCCGCCAGCAATTGCCCGCGCGTCAGGAATTGGCCGCCGCGGAGAAGACAGACTTTGTCGATCGCTACAATCTCGCCGGCACGTATGCGTACATCGGCAGCTTGCTGATGAAGATGGGCGACGCAAAGGGTGCCCTCGAAAATCAACAGCAGGCTCTGCGGATTCGTGAAACGTTGTTTGCCTCCGATCCCAACACCGCGCGCTCGCGCCGCGCCCTCACGATCTCGTACGAGTTTCTCGGTCTCGCAACGGACCTCGCGGGAGACACAAAAGCCGCGCTCGAACTACAACGGCGCGGATTGGAAATGCGTGAAGCACTCGTCGCCGCGGATCCACTGAACACGGACCTGCGCCTGATGTTGATTGAGAGTCACCGGTATGTCGGCGACATGCTCTTCAAGTTGGGTGACGTCGAGCGGGCGTCGGAGCATTATCACAAGCAACTCAAGTTTATTCAGGAGATGGCTGCGAGTGATCCGATGAACGCGCAGTTTCGCCGCAATGAAGCAGTCGCGCTGATCAACGTTGGAGATATCGAGGCGCGTTCC
>DASSEB010000003.1:0-7656 GCA_035696765.1 Pyrinomonadaceae bacterium
CGCATGTGGGCGATGTTCTCTTCGGTCCAATCGCGCGGATTCACACCGCGTTTGATCGCGGCCTGTTCGGCGGGCTGTCCGAAGCTGTCCCAGCCGATGGGATGCAACACGTTGAAACCCTGCAACCGTTTGAACCAGGCGAGCGCGTCGCCGATGGAGTAGTTGCGCACGTGCCCCATGTGCAGGAAGCCTGATGGGTAAGGCAGCATCTCGAGGCAGTAGAATTTCTCGCGCGGATCGTCAGTTTTCGCCTCAAAAACGCCGGTCTCATGCCAGCGTTGCTGCCACTTGTTTTCGATCTGTTCAGGAAAGTATTTTTCGTCCATAACGTTTATCCAATCATACACGTCTGCCAATTAAATCAAGGATTTGCTTTTAAGGTTGGAGTCGCCGCCCCGCCAGGTCACGCGCTTACGCGCGGTGCAGAAGCGGCACCGTTAGAACGAGGGTAGTTGTAAGACTCGTCAAGAACATTGGCGATGGATTTTACACGGATGATTACGGATCGGCAACAAACGATCTGAGCATCGTGAGATTCTTGATGTCCGCGCGGGGATCGTCGTAGGGAGTTTCGAGGATGAAGGCGGCGTGCTTCAGTTTTGGGTGTTGCGCGACGCGGCGCAGTGCGTCGGCGCCGATGTGGCCTTCGCCGATGTGCCAGTGGCGGTCGACGCGCGAATTGTAGGCGGCGCGCGAATCGTTGAAGTGGATCGCTTTGAGGTTTTTGAGTCCGACAGTTTTTTGTATTCGTTGAAGCAGTGCGGCCAGGCCGTCTTCCTCACGAATGTCGTAGCCGGCAGTGAACGCGTGCGCAGTGTCGAGACAGACGCCGAGCGGGATCTTCGGACAGGCGTGCATGATTTCCTCGAGGTGTTCGAAGCGATGGCCGATGCAGTCGCCCTGCCCGGCCGTGTTCTCCAACAGGATGCGCAACGAATCAAACTTCAGCCCCTTGCACGCGATCTTCAGGCTCTTCGCACATAAGGAAATCCCGTCAGCCTCACACGCGCCGCGCGAACTTCCCGGATGGACCACGAGATAATCCGCTCCGAGAAGTAACGCCCGCTCGACTTCCTCACGAAACGACGCTCGCGATTTCTGCAGCATCAGATCATCGGACGCCGCAAGATTCACGAGAT
The DNA here is from genome assembly GCA_035696765.1 of Pyrinomonadaceae bacterium. Taxonomy (GTDB): domain Bacteria; phylum Acidobacteriota; class Blastocatellia; order Pyrinomonadales; family Pyrinomonadaceae; genus PSRF01. Next base: position 1,140 of record DASSEB010000003.1, read on the forward strand.
AGTTACAGTGGATTAAAACGGGCGAGAGCTTCGTTTGTTTGCGGATCTTGCGAAACAAAAGAACGTCTTCGAGTGTTAGCGGCTTCGCCATCCACCCGCGAGGATTGCGTGAGAAGAGTTGCACGGTTTCGCAGCCGGTGTCTTTCGCGACTACCAGCGCGTTGTGCACGCCGCCTTTGATAGGAGCGTGAAAACCGATCCTGGGTTTAGTGCGCACCGAGCGCCTCCATCACGCGCAACATGTTTCCACCGAGAATCTTGTCCACATCACTCTCGCTGTAACCACGCCGCAAAAGCTCCTTGGTAAGATTCGGCAACTCGGCGACTGTGGCGAGATCGGACGTCGTGATCTGAACGCCATCGAAATCCGATCCGATACCGACGTGGTCCACGCCCACGAGTTTCACGATGTGATCGATGTGGTCCACGATGCGCGAGACTTTGACCGGCGGCAGCCGTCGCGCAAACTCGCGTTCCCGCACTCGATCGCGCGCCAGCTTCTTGTGCACCGCATCGCCGGGCTCCGCGTTCGAGGCCTGCTGGACCATCGACGCAATCTCAATGTCAACCTTTTTCTTCAGCGCCTGCCAGCCCGGTTCGAGGTGTTCGGGATAGAAGATGACGTTTACTACACCGCCGGTCTTCGCGAGGGCGCGAATCATGTCGTCAGTCAGATTACGCGGCACGTCTGCGATAGCCCTGCACGCGGAATGCGTCGCGACGACCGGTGCCGTTGACGTGTTCACGATGTCCCAGAAAGTCTGGTCTGAGACATGCGACACATCGACCATCATCCCGAGCCTGTTCATCTCGCGCACCACGCTCTTTCCAAAGTCGTTGAGCCCGCGCGTGAGACCAACATCATCACCTGACGAACCCGCCCAGCTCGTACTTACGCTCCACGCCGGCGACATATATCTAACGCCCAAATCGTAATAACGCTGAACATTCTCCAGCTTTTCGTCAATCGCATACCCGCCTTCAAGTCCCATCAATGCCGCGATTTTTCCTTCACGCACTGCGCGGCGGATATCGTCAGCGGAGGTGGCCAGCAACCACGTCTCGGGATGCTTCTCTGCGAGCGCGCGGACGGCCGCGATTTGATCGTCCGCTCGCTTCATCGCCTTGGGACCGCCGCCGCCAAACAACTGCGGTTCGACCCAGATCGAAAAGAACTGCGCGTCCAATCCGCCGGCCTTCGCGCGCACCGCGTCGAAGTGTCCGTCACTCAATTGCTGCTGAATATCGACGTGTTCGTCCAGCAAGCGCTGGGCCGTATCCGCGTGCATGTCGATGGCGATGGCCCGTTGATGAATTGAAAGCGGATCGCTGGCAGTGTTTTGGCTCATAGGTGTCGTTTGCGTGTCCTGTTTCATCCTGTTATGGCAGCCGGAAGGAAACGTTGAGAGCAAAAAGAACGTAATCGGGATGAGGAATTTGCCTCGTTTGTGGAAAACAACCACTGGTTAATCGTCTCTTGTTTTAGGGGTCGCATTTCGGATGTTACGCAAGCATGATTACAGGAGGCAAGCGTTCTTGCAAAGCGTGGGACAACTACGGTATTGTGCCCTGTTTGAAACCCACTGGCGCAAATAACAAGACCGATATTTCCCGTTTGTTGAAGTGTTCTGCGCGGCAACGTTGAGGGCCTTCCCCCTCGATCTGGTAAATCCTGAAGGAGTAAACAACATGTTTTCAAAAGACGGCAACGTTAAAGACATCAAAACACCACGCATCGTCGACGTCGTTTGGCATAACGGCGAGTTTATCGATTGGAAGGATGCGAGGGTGCATGTGATGTCGCATGTGCTGCACTATGGTTCGAGTATTTTTGAAGGTATCCGCTGTTACTCCACCAAACAAGGCCCAGCCATTTTCCGCCTGCGCGAACACATGCAGCGTTTCCTCAATTCAGCAAAGATTTACCGGATGGACCATCCGTGGTCCCTGGATGAGTTATGTACGGCAGCGATCGAAATCGTAAAACGCAGCGGGATGAACCAGTGCTATCTGCGGCCCATCTTGTTTCGTAGTCTTGACGAAGAGCATCCGGCGTTTGGCGTCAATCCATTTCCCAACCCGCTCGCGTGCTATATCGGCGCGTGGGACTGGGGGAAGTATCTGGGCGATGAAGCGATCGAGCAGGGCGTGGACGTTTGTGTTTCTACCTGGAACCGTTTGACGCCAAACTCGATGCCGGCAATGGCGAAGAGCGGCGCAAACTACATGAACTCGCAGTTGATCAAGATGGAAGCGCTCTTGAACGGCTTCGCGGAAGGCATTGCGCTCGACGATCGCGGTTACGTCTCAGAAGGTTCCGGCGAGAATATTTTCCTGGTTTCAGGCGACGTCGTTTTAACGCCGCCACTGTCGTCTTCTATTCTTCCGGGCATCACTCGCGACAGTGTCATTCAGATCTGCCAGGAACTGGGCATAACGATCAAAGAACGGACGATTCAGCGTGCGGCGCTCTACGTCGCGGACGAGCTCTTCTTCTCGGGCACAGCCGCTGAAATCACGCCGATTCGGTCCGTTGACCGCATCACGGTTGGTCACGGTGGGCGTGGTCCGATCACCGAAAAGATTCAAAAGATGTTTTTCGAGATCACTAAAGGCGAGCGTCCGGCGCCCGGCGACTGGCTCACGTATGTCCGGGAGCACAAGCCGGTGGAGCCTGACAATAACGGCTTCACGCCGGCGAAGATTGGAAAGGACGACAGCGATACCGCGCCGATTCTGTCGTTCCAAACTGCCGCCCAGGACTAGTCCAGAAACCACCGATTACACGGATCAAATCCTCGGATTTATCCGTGTAATCGGTGGTGAACAATTTGTTGACGGCCCACGCACCCTCAAGCTATAGTCAAATAGCCCTCACGCGTTAGCACCCCACGTCTAATCCGCAAAGTTTCAGGACATTTCATGGCCGTAAAAATCGACGATCTGCTTCGAGTTGCTTGCAGTCATAACGCGTCCGATCTCCACCTGAAGGTGGGGGCGTTCCCTAACATGCGTATCGGCGGCGAGCTTCATCCGATCGCCGACGCGCCACGGATGAAACCTGAAGACACCCTCGACATGGCGTTCTCGATGATGTCCAACCGGCAGAAGCAACGCTTTAAAGAGGTCTCGGAAGTTGATATCGGTTATGGCGTGTCCGGACTCGGACGTTTTCGCGCAAACATCTTTCAGCAGCGTGGCACCGTCAGTATCGTTCTTCGCGTCATTCCCGACCACACGAAGACCGCCGCACAACTCGGACTTCCGCCAGTGATCGAGAAGATTGCTGAAGAACGGCGCGGGCTGATCCTCGTTACAGGCGCAACCGGTTCCGGAAAGTCGACGACGCTCGCGGCGATGATCGATTGCATTAACTCGTCCCGCAGTGGACATATCGTGACCATCGAGGACCCGATCGAGTTTCTGCATCGCGATAAGCAGTCGTTCGTAACGCAACGTGAAGTCGACGTCGATACGCGTTCCTTCGCGGAGGCACTTCGCGGCGCGTTGCGACAGGATCCTGACGTGATACTCGTCGGCGAAATGCGTGATCACGAGACGATCGAAACAGCGTTGACTGCGGCGGAAACCGGCCACCTCGTCCTTTCCACTCTGCACACACTGGATGCTACGGAAACGATCACGCGTATCGTTTCCTCGTTTCCTTCGCACCAGCAAAAGTCGGTTCGCCTTCAGCTAGCGGGGATTCTCAAGGCAGTGATTTCGATGCGCCTGGTGCGCGCGGCGAAAGGAGCCGGGCGCGTACCGGCAATCGAAGTACTCGTCTCAACAGCGTTCATTCGCGATCACATCATCAACGAAGAGAAGACGTACTTGATTCGAGAAGCGATCGCCGCGGGTACGTCGCAATACGGGATGCAGACTTTCGATCAATCGCTATTTCATCTACTCCAGTCGCGACTCATCACAGTTGAAGAGGCGCTGCACAATGCGACGAATCCGGATGAATTCAAGATGCGCGTCTCGGGCATCTACTCCGCTGACGACACGCTGGCCCACATGACCACGCCCGCCACAGCCACCTCCCCTCCGCCCGCGCGCAATAACGAACCCGACAGCATTTTTGTAAAGCACTAATCAGCCACGGATTTACACGGATAAACACGGATCAGACCTTTATTCTGATCTGTGTCATCCGTGTTCATCCGTGGCTAATTAACTCGGAGGCGGCGCATGACGCGGACGCCGGAGCGCCAGTCTTCGTTGATGTCGAAGCGGTAGATTTCGATGTCGCTCGAAATACAGCTCGCGAGGGTTTGGAAGGAAGGATGGACGCGCAACGTTGGTGCGACGAGATAAACCAGCGGCGCTTCGTCTCTGATCGTTCGCTTTCCGAAGAGTTTTGCTTTTCCAATGTGGCCACGCCGCCGGTGCGCCTCGACGCGGCGCCAGTAGTCCGCGCCCTGAAGGACGTGTTCGCGATCTTCTGAAACCTTCAACTCGATCACGACGAGCCGTCCGTCCTGTCGCAACGCCAGCAGATCTATCGGCCGGATTCCGAGCTTCGCGCCGCGTGCGGTCCTGAACTGCGCGTGCAGTGGCGCGATGATCAAACCGGGATCGAGCATTGTGATGTCGCGGCGTAGCAGCGACTCGAGCCACGCTTCGGGAGCCGCACGATAAAAAGCATGCCGGTGATCAGACGCCGTGGCTGATCGATGCTCGCGCAAGTCGCGAAGCAGGCTTTGCCAATCATTCAACGTGCTCTCTTCCAGCAGCCGGCGATGTGAACGATTGATCCCAAACCAGACTCTTTGCGTCCCGAGTAACGAACGCACTCGCGCAAACGGAAGCCCGAAATACCGGAGCGTCTCGCCGTGGCGCGCATGTACGACATCGATCGCATCAGGGTCTTCAGCAACGATCACCGAGGTCAATTCACTAACCGCTTCCGCGGCGACGGGAGGAAAGCGCGCCAGCTTCTTCTTCCACAATTCCTCTTTCGTTGGACAAGTGATCTCATTCAACATCGTCAACGCGTCGTCGACAGTAAAAACTCGAATGACGTTTCGCAAACCGTCGCGCAGCAGCGAGACGCGGTAAAGCAACGGTTTGAGAAGCTCGGGCGAGACGATCAACCAGAGCTCCTGAACAAACGGCGGCTTGCTGCGTTCCGAAGTGCGTCTGAACCACAAGAGTGTTGCCGAGAGGAAAGCATCGACGCTTGCCGGTTGGCTGGCAACGACTGGCCCAGTGACGACAATTCGTGCTTGTTTTCGACGCAGAAGAATCTGGGCATAACGACCTGGCTGTCCGGGCCGTGTGCCACGGCTCAGCGCCGAGCGCTCAATTGTTGTTTCAGGTTCTAACGCGGCTGCGAGTCGGGCCAGGCGTTCGCAGCGGACTTCGCGCGCTGTGCGAATCGTTGCGGCAGCCGACTTCGCCGAAGCACGCGGGATCAGTTCGATCAGCAAGACTTCCGCGCCCATCTTGCGCGACGTGTGCAATGCGAGTGATTGGCCGTTCCAATGCCAGTTCACGATCCGCCAGAGCCGGTTCCCTGTTTCAGTCCAGCACGAGAGCATGAGCTTCTCGCGCGAGATGGCGATCTCGAGCTCGTCACGACGAAGAGCTTGAGTTGTGCCGTCACTCGAAACGTATAGCCATTCGGCGTGTTGGCGAAAGAGAGCGGCGATCTGTTCGAACGCAAATTCGAGTTGAAGCATGGTGAGGACAGCCACAAAAGCACAGGTTTCGTCGATACTTCTACCCTGTGCTACCATTTTTGGTCAACTCATGAAGAACGTTTATCTCGCAGGAGCAGTAAGAACACCGATCGGCAGGTTTGGCGGCACGCTCGCCTCATGGACCGCCGCCGATCTCGGCGTCGCAGTCGCGAAAGAGAGTTTGCGTCGAGCGGGCGTGGCGGCTGATCAAATCACCGACTCGATCTGGGGTTGCGCGCGCCAAGCCGGCGGTGGCCCAAACGTCGCACGGCAGATCACATGGCGAGCCGGCGTACCGGAAACGATTCCCGCCGCGACGATCAACCAGGCGTGTGGTTCCGGACTCAAAGCGATCATTCTCGCAGCTCAGGAGATCATGTTGGGCCGTGGCGACGCGGTGCTGGCGGGCGGCACGGAGAGCATGTCGCGCGTGCCTTACTTCGCCGAAGGCGCACGCTGGGGCATGCGCATGGGCAACACGCAACTCGTCGATGGCATGTATCGCGACGGCTTCAGTGATCCGCTGTCAGGACTGTTGATGGGCCAGACCGCGGAGAAGCTGGCGCGGCAATATGAAATCGCGCGAAAAGAGCAGGACGAGTTTGCGTTGAGATCGCAGCAGCGGGCGCAAGCGGCGATTGAATCCGGCAGGTTCAAAGACGAAACCATGCCGCTGGAAATCAGCGGTAAGAAAGGTGAGGCCAAGAGTTTCACCCAGGATGAACATTGTCGCGCGGGCACGACGCTAGAGGATCTCGCGAAACTGTCGCCGGTATTTTCGAAAGACGGCAGCGTGACCGCCGGCAATTCGTCAGGCATTACTGACGGCG
>DASSEB010000004.1:0-23991 GCA_035696765.1 Pyrinomonadaceae bacterium
AGCAGCACGAACCCGACTGCTCCAAACCGGATCCACAGCGGTCTTCTGATCTCGCCCGTGACTTGCGTCCGGAGGGGAACGACGTTGACGCCCCACGTGGTGTTGAATTCCGGATACTGCTGCGCGAGACGAACGCCGATCGTGTCCATTTCGCGTCGTGCCTGTTCGATCGGAACGCCCGGCTTGAGACGCGCCACCGCGGAGGCATACCGCCCGCGTCGTCGTCGCGCATCGTTTGAGAGCTGCCACGGGATCCAGAGATCAGCAGGCTTCGACACCTGTGTTCCGCGTTGAATGTGCCAGCCGAAGTTGGCGGGCATCACGCCTACGATCGTGCCGGGCCGTTCGTTGAGCGTGATCTGACGACCGATAATGTGTGGGTCGCCGCCGAATCGTCGCTGCCAGAGACCGTAGCTGATCACGATAACGCGCGGTTGTCCGTCACGACCGTCTTCGTCGACAAAAGTTCGACCCAGGATCGGGTTGGTTCCAAGCACTGAGAAAAGATTTGTCATCGCAAACTGGCCCGGCACTTCCTCAGGGTCGCCGTCGCTCGTGAGGTTGAAGTTGCGATCGATAAAGGCGGCCATGTCGGTGAACACCTGGTTCTGTTCTTTCCAATCGAAGAAGTTACCGAGGTTGATCACGTTCTGGTCGGTGCGGGCACCCTGCCTCTTTTCCCAGACCATGACGAGCCGGTCCGCGTCGGCGTAAGGAAAGCTGCGCAACAACACCGCGTTGACGACACTAAAGATCGCAGTGTTCGCGCCGATACCCAACGTGAGCGCGAGCAGCGCGATGAACGTCATCATCGGGCTCTTCAAAAGCATCCGCGCACCAAAACGAATGTCAGCCAGTAGATTTGTCATCGCAAACTCTTCCTGTTGTGTGCCTTTTTGTGGCCCTATTCGTAACGCAGCGCTTCTATCGGATCCACTCTCGTTGCGCGTAACGCCGGGACATAACACGCCAGCAATGCAACGATCGCCAGCAGCACCGCTACTGCCGCAAACGTGAACGGATCTTTCGCCGTAACACCAAACAACAGACTCGCAAGCAGACGCGTCAATGCAAACGCGCCCGCCAAACCAATGACCAAGCCCATAACAATCAACAACCCACCCTGCTTGACGATCATCAGCAACACGTCGCGCGACTGTGCTCCGAGAGCGAGTCGTATTCCGATCTCGTTCCGGCGTTGGGCCACGGAATAACTCATCACTCCGTACAAGCCGACGACTGTCAGCACGAGCGCGACGGCCGCAAAGATCGAAAGCAAAGTCGTGCTGAAACGCGGCGCAGCGACCGACGCCGACAGGTATTCCTCCATCGTCTTGACGGCAAACACCGGAACGTCCTGGTCCAATGCAGCCACTTGTTTCGTCGCCGCCGAGACGAGGCTGTGCGGGTCGCCCGACGTCTTGACTACCATTGCCATCTGGTCGAAGGGCACCTGCGTTTGCGGTACGTAATACGCGGGCTTCGGCTCGGCATCGAGACTCCGATTCCTGACGTCGCTCACAACGCCGATGATTTCCTTCATCGTCGTTTTCTCGCCTTCGATGGTGTTGATACCGGGCTTGATACGTTTGCCGATGGGGTCTTCGTTCGGGAAAAACTGCCGCGCCAGCGACTCGGTGATGATGACGACGGGAGTTGCTCCATGCCGATCGCGATCGTCGAAGTCGCGTCCCTTGATCATTGGAATACCCATCGCGCGAAAATAACCCACGCCCGTCGAGAAGAAATCGCCAACCGGGTGGTCCTTCGGCGCCATCGGCCGTCCCTCGATCTCGAAGGAGATACTGAAGCGATCCCCGCTCAGCGGCAGCGGCAGTATCGAACTTGCCGCCTGCACTCCGGGTGTAGCCTCGAGACGAGACTTCAAATCGATGAAGAACTGGCTCTGCTTCGCATAGTCGTATTTGACTTCCGGCAGGCCGACGTTGAAGGTCAGAACGTTCTGCGGCTCCAAACCGCTGTTGACTTTTTGTAAACGCCAGAGACTCTGAATCAACAGCCCGGCGCCGGTTAATAACAACACTGCGAACCCGAGTTCGATGACTACCAACCCTTTGCGAACAAGATTCGCAAACCGGCCCGCACTCGTGCCGCGTGCGCCTTCCTTCAGCGACTCAACCAGCTCGCTCTTCGCGGAATGAAACGCGGGCGCCAATCCGAATATCAGCCCTGTTAACAAAGAGACGCCCAGCGTGAATCCGAGGACGCGCCAATCGATTCCGACCTGGACAGCACGCGGAATGTCCTCTTTGCCGAGCGCAACCAGGAGATCCGACCACCACACCGCGAGCAGCAGTCCGACCGCTCCGCCGAGTAACGAAAGCAACACACTCTCAGTCAGCAACTGTCGAATGACACGAACGCGGCTCGCGCCCAACGCCGTGCGAATCGCCATCTCTTTGTGACGGCTGGTCGCACGCGCCAGCAACAGGTTCGCGACGTTCGCACATGCGATCAACAGCACGCACGCAACCGCACCAAGAAGTATGAACAACGTGGGACGAACATCTCCGACTAGCGCCGACAGAGCAGAATCGACGCGCAGTCCGCGGTGTGTGTTTGTATCCGGATACTGTTGCTCGAGCCGCGAGGCTATCGTCGTGAGGTCAGCTTGCGCTTGTTCCAGCGTGACTCCCGGTTTGAGACGTCCGATCACTCGCAGGAAGTGCGCGCCGCGCTGCGTGGTGACAGGCGTTTGTCCGGAAGCATCGCCGGCGATAGTGGTCCATAACTCAACGGGCTCGTTCTGAATCGGAAATTCGAAACCGGCCGGCATCACGCCGACAACGGTATAAGTGACGCCGTTTAGCGTGATCGCTTGATTCAGTACTGACGGATCGGCGTTGAAGCGCTTCTGAAAGAGCGGCTGGCTCAGAATTACGACGCGGCCGGTCTCAGACGGCTTGTCTTCATCAGGCAAAAACATGCGGCCAAGCATCGGCTGCACGCCCAACAGCGGCAAGAGATCGGAGGTGACGATAGCACCTTGCAGACGCGCGGGCTCACCGCGCCCGGTCATGATGTAGTCGCCGCTGCGATAAGTTGAGACCCGCTCGAAGGCCGTGTTCTGCGAACGAATGTCAAAGAAGTTTGGATAAGAATGCGTGCCGCGTTGCAGACCGCGCTGGAGATCCGTTTCGAAGAGAGCGACCAGTGACTCAGGGTTCGGAAACGGCAGCGGCCGCAGCAACACTGCGTTCACAACGCTGAAGATCGCGGTGTTCGCGCCGATACCGAGCGCGAGTGCGATAGTCGCGACGATGCTGACGCTTGGCGACTTGAGCAACATGCGCAGGCCGAAGCGGATGTCTTGAAGTAGTGTGTTCATGAGTTCATTCCAATTTCCGATTCATTCGTATCTAAGTGTTTCCAGCGGATCCACTCTCGTGGCGCGCCGCGCCGGCAGATAACACGCGACCAGCGTCACGCCCAACAGCAACGCCGTCACAGTTCCGATAGTGAGCACGTCCGTTGCGCTCAAGCCAAACAACATGCTCTTCAACAACGTCGTCGCCGCCAACGACGCCGGGAGTCCGATTACAACGCCCAACAGAACCAGTTTCATTCCCTGCCGCAGCACCAGCGCCAGCACGTTGTGTTGTTGCGCACCGAGAGCCATGCGAATACCAATCTCGCGTGAGCGCTGGACCACTGACCACGCCATCACGCCATAAATCCCGACACTCGCGAGCATCAATGCCAACATGCCGAGAAATGTCGCGCCGTGTGATGCACCGCGAGCGGAGAGGACGGTCCTGTCCTTTGCGATCTTCTCTTCGAACGTGCTTATGAACAGCCGCAGCACCGGCTCGAGCGCGTAAGCTTCCCTGCGCGCGAGATCTTTCAATGCCGCAGCGTCAGTGGAGGTGCGCACCAGGAGTGTGGTATCGCTCTCGCCGGGTGTCGCTCCGGGTACGTAAATAAAGAACGGGGGTGTTTGTCCTACGCGATTGATTTGGTTGTCGCGGGCGACACCGACAACCTGGCCCGAGGAAACGATTGTGTCCGTGGCGCCGTTGCGCGACGGTTGCTCAATGCGCAACAGCTTGCCCAGCGCGCTCTCACCTGGCCAGAGGTTGCGGGCAGTCGACTCGCTGACGACGAGCACCGGTGCTTTCGCTTTCACCTCTTCGCTTGTAAAGCTGCGACCGAGCACGATTGGCGCGCCGATAGTGTCGAGATAGGTCTCCGGAATCGCTTCAACCGGCACACTCGAGAACTGTTTCGGACCACCGTTGCTTTGGTCCAACAACGTCACGATAGTGCGGCCGTAGAACTCACTATCGAGACTGACGCTCTGCACTCCCGGTAACGTCGACAGGCGCGCCATGAATTGTTGCTGAAATAGTTTGGCGCGCTCAGCGTCGTAGCCGCTCAGCTCCAAACTGTAGCCGACGGAGAGCAGCTTGTTCGCTTCGAACCCCGGGTCTGAAGCCAGGACGCGTTGGACACTGCGGAGCAACAACCCTGCTGGAATGAGCAACACAAAACAGAGCGACACCTGCGCCACGATCAGCGCGCTGCTCAGTCTCGAACGGTTCGCGCGGCCGCTGGCGTTTGCTCCCTCCGACTTGATCACGCCGATCAAGTCCGCACGCGTCGCGCGCAACGCCGGAACGAGTCCGAACGCGATCCCACTCAACAAAGCAAGCGCGAATGAGAAAGCCAGTACGCGCCGGTCCGGCGAGAGATCGAGAGAGAGCCGGAACACGTCGCCGCCGCCGTAGCGCGAGAGTGCCGCAGTTAGAAACAGGTTGAGACTCCACCAGGCCAGCAACACTCCAGCGACACCACTAACTCCCGCCAACAGCAGACTCTCGGTCAAGAGTTGTCGCACCAGACGCCAACGACCAGCGCCGAGACAAAGCCGCACGCAAATCTCTTTCTGTCGCGAGATTGCGCGGGCGAGTTGCATGTTTGCGATGTTGAAACAGGCGATCAGCAGCACCAGGCCACTGGCGCCCAGCACGAGCGCCATCACGCCCCAAAATTCGTTCTCCGCCCTGAGCTCGTTGATCGGTTCCACGCCGATCGTGTTCTTTCTCGAATCAGTGTCGAGCCCAGTCTTAAGTTGGCCCAGCAGCACTTCCATTTCGGCGCGTGCTTCGCCAATTGTCTTTCCCGGTTTGAGACGCGCGTGTAGAGTTAACCATTGAAACTCGCGCCCGCCGTACCAGTCTCGTTTCTCCGGAGCAATGTCTTCGAAATACACGGTCGGCATTGCGCCACGCATCGCCAGTGGCAGCCAGACGTCCGGCATCTCGTATCGAAGGCCGACGAAAGCGGGATTGGTAACGCCGATAACGGTGAACGGCTTGCCATTTAATAGAAGACTGCGACCGACGAGCTGTCGATCACCGCCGAAACGACGCTGCCAGAAGCGATGGCTCAAGACCACGACCGCATCCCGTCCCGCAACGCTGTTCTCTTCGGTTGTGAAAGAGCGCCCGATGAGCGTGCTGCCGCCGAGCATCGAGAAGTAGTTATCTGAAACGAAGTTGCCGAGGATCTCTTCAGGCTCGGAATTGCGCTTGTTCTCGCCGAGCAGAAACTTCTCTTCTTCCTGCGCGGCGATCAACTCGGAGAACGATTGGTTGTGATCGCGGAGGTAGACGTAGTCAGGAAAGGAGAACCGATTCTCGCGCCTCGCACCCTCGAAAGTGAGCCGCACGATCGACTCCGGGTCCTTCACCGGTTTCGGACGCAGAAATATGTTGAAAGCAGTGAAGAGCGCAGTGTTCACACCAATGCCCAGCGCGAGCGTGATAACGACGATCGCGGTGAAGCCCGGCCGCTTCATTAACATTCGAATGCTGTAGCGTATGTCGTTGAGCACTCTTTTATTCGTCCCGCAGCGCAATCATCGGATCGACTTTCGCGGCGCGCCGCGCAGGCACGTAACCCGCTAAGGCCGCAACAGCCGCGAGCAACAACGTCGCCAACGCGATCGTCAGTGGATCGTTCGGCTTCAACTCATACAACAGCGACGCCGCGGTTTTCGTAACCGCCAGCGACGCCAGCACACCCGCGACGAGACCGATCGCAACCAGCAGCAACGCTTCACGCAACACGAGCCACAGAACGCTGCGGCCGCGCGCGCCGAGCGCCATGCGAATGCCGATCTCGTTTGTGCGCCGCGCCACGCCGTACGACATCACGCCGTAGAGTCCAACGCACGCGAGCAGCAATGCGAGCAGCCCGAAGAAAGTCGCCAGCCGCGCCACCAATTTCTGCTGCACGAGTGAACGTCCAATGTGATCCGAGAGTGTCACTACATCGTCGAGGGGCAGGTTGCGATTGACCTGTTTGAGCGTTTGCCGGATCTGCGGCACCACCGCACCCGGCGATCCTGAAATGCGCACGACGAGATTGCCCAGCACGTCCGGCCGCTGCGAATATGGATAGAACGCCATCGGTCTGAACTGTTCCGTCAAGCTGCCGTACTTCGCATCCTTCACGACCCCGATAACCTCGATGTCATCAGGTGTGTCGCGCCCAATGCCAAAGCGCTTGCCGAGCGGCGAGCCGTTCGGAAAAAATCGTTGCGCCATCGACTCGCTAATCACCGCCACTTTTTGCGACTTGTCCGTATCCTCTGGTCCAAAGCCGCGGCCCATCACGAGTGGCAGTCCCATCACGGTAAAGAAGTCAGGACCGACAATGTTGTTTCTGACGGCGCGCGACTCTGCCGCAAGCGAATTTTGTTCGCGCGTATGAGCGATGGTGGTCCAAAAGCCCTGATTGAAAGTGACGAACGCAAACGAAGCTGCCTGCACACCGGGAATGGCCTTGACCTTGTCTTCAACTTCACGCAGCAAGCCCGGCACTCGCGGGTCATCGCCGTTGTAACCGGTCGCCGAAGTGTCCACTTGCAACAGCAGCACGTTGTCCTGGTTGAATCCGCTCGGAATGCTCTGCAAGTTGATCAACGTGCGCACGAAGAGTCCCGCGCCGACAAGCAGCAGGAGGGAAAGCGCGACCTGCACTATCACTAAGGCTTTGCCGAGTGGGTTTCGCAGCGCGGCGAGCGCCGTACTCTTTCCGCCTTTGAGCGACGCGTTGGGTTCTGTGCGAGAAGCCCGTAAAGCCGGCACAGTTCCGAACACGATCGCGCAGAGCAGTGAGACGCCGATCGTGAATCCGAGCACGCGAAGGTTCGGCGTGACGTCGATGGGAACTGCTTGCGGGCCATCGGACGCCATGACCAACAGCAAACGACTGCCCCACCACGCGAGACCAACGCCCGCAGCTCCGCCGAGCAAAGCAAGCAGTGCGCTCTCAGTGAACACCTGCCTGATGAGACGGATACGTCCCGCGCCTACAGCGAGTCGCACGGCAAATTCCCTGCTGCGCGCCGTACCGTGGGCCAGGAGCAAGTTCGCCACATTCGCGCTTGCTATCAACAACACAAGCGCGACCACTCCCATCAAGACCTTCAACGAGAGTGAAAACTGCTCTCGCAGCATCGATAGACCTCTACTGACCGGACTGAGTTCAATGCTCGCGCTTTGAATTTTTCGCAGCTTCTCGTCAGCCGTCTGCTTAGTGGGCCGAGATTCCAGCCACTGCTTGAACAGCAGGTTGACAACCGCATTCGCCTGCTCGGCGCTCACGCCGTTCTTCAGCCGGCCGATGAGAAACAGCGACTGAGAATCCTCATCGTTGCGGATGTCCCAATGCATCGGCGGCAGCTGCTTTTCCATCGCGAGCGGCACCCACAGGTCAGGCGCGGTCCCTACGGTGGTGCCAAAGAATTCTTTCGGCGCCACGCCGACGATCGTGTAAGCAACATCGTCGATCGTGATCGTCTTGCCAACTGCCGATGGATCACTGCCCAGTCTCTTCTGCCACCACCCGTGACTGACGACTGCGACCGGGTGCGCGCCCTGAGTTTGATCGTCAGCTTCGGTGAGGACTCGGCCGAGCCCGGCGTTCACTCCGAGCACTGGAAAGTAAGAACCGGACACGAGTTGCACTTGCATCTGCTCGATATCGCTACTCGTATTTACGAATCCATGCACGGTCCAGGTAATGCTCAGCAGACTCGCGACTCCGGAAAATACGTCAGTGTGTTGCTGCGCCCGGCGATAAAAAGGATAGGAGAAGAGATCCGTGCTGCTGTCGGGAAAGGCGTTGGTCAATCCCTGGCTGCGCCCCTTGCCGAACAGGACCAACTGGTCCGGTTGCTGCACCGGCAGCGACTTGATCAGCACCGCATCAAGCAGACTGAAGATCGCCGTGTTCGCGCCAATGCCGAGCGCGAGCGAAAGCACCGCGATCAAAGTAAACGCGGGCTTCTTAACAAGAATGCGCAATCCGTAGCGAATATCTTGAAACATGTTATGTGCTTTCTGTGCCTTTTTACGGCCTCATTCGTATCTAAGCGCGACTAACGGATCGACCTTCGTGGCGCGTCTCGCGGGGAGATAGCACGCCAGCAAAGCAACCGCGATCAATCCCGCAGAGACAGCAGCGAGCGTCGTCACACTGTTCGGCGTAACTCCGAAAAGCAACGCGCTCAGCAAACGTGAAAACGCAATCGACGCTGCGACTCCAACTGCAACGCCGACGACAACCAGCACCACACCGCGAACCATGATCAACCTGAACACATCGCGCCGCTGCGCCCCGAGCGCCACACGAATTCCAATCTCACGGGTGCGACGCGCCACTGAAAACGTCAACACACCGTAAAGCCCGAGCGCCGTCAGCAAGGTCGCGAGCAGTCCGAACGCCGCCGACAGCCACGTCACCAGACGTTCCTGGACCAGCGATTCATCGATCTCGGTGCTGAGACTCTTAATGTTGTAGAGCGGCAGGTGTGGATCGAGTGCTTTCAGTTCTGCACGCAACTGTTCCGCGACGACGCTCGTGTCGGCCCTGGTCTTAACGTGCAGCGTCAGACCCGTAAGCGTCTCTTCCTGCGTGGTCGGAATGTAGAAGTGACGTCGCACACTCTCGCGCAGGTTCACGTATTGAGCGTCTTTCACCACGCCGATGATTGTCCGATCGGGAACGCTATCGAGACCGATGCGTTTACCGATGACGTCAGTCGTGCCGAAGAAGTACTTCGCCATCTTCTCGTTGACGATGACGACCTTCGGCGCGCCGATGCGATCGCGCTCGTCGAAGTCACGGCCACTCACGAATGGAATCTCGAGCGCTTTGAAGTAGTCGCTCGACACCCACGTCGCGTCCGTCGACATGCGTTCGCCTTCGCGCGGCGTGTAACCTTCCACGACGATGCCAAGTCGATCCCAACCGCCGGAAATGGGTGAGTCGGTAGCGAGACTGGCCGCCTTCACGCCCGGCAGCGCGCGCGTCTTTGCGAGTAACTCGTCGTAAAAAGCAGTCGTTCTTTCTTTGCTGTAACCGTTGAGCGTTGGGTTAACGCTCGCGAGTAACACGTTCTCTTTACCAAAACCGGTGTCGACTGCGCGCAGGTTTTGCAGTGTCCTGAGCAGTAGCGCAGCACTCACGAGCAGCGGCAGCGAGAGTGCAACCTGGACCAGGATCAGACCACTGCGCACGCTCAGCAGCTTGCCCGCGGAAGTAAAACTCCGAGACTCGAACCGCAGGCCGGGCGCAAACACTTGTCGCGCAGCTTGAATCGCCGGCGCGAGGCTAAACGCGAGCCCGAGAAGAATCGCGACTCCGAAAATGAATGCGAACAAACGCCAGTCGAACGACGAGCCGAGGTTTATGCGATAGTCCGCCGGGATGAACGCCATCAAACCGGCTTTGATCCAAAACGCGATGAAGACGCCGGCGGCCGCGCCCATCACGGCGAGGACCACGCCTTCGGTTAGCCACTGCCGCAACAGACGCAAGCGCCCGGCGCCGAGGGCGAGTCGAACCGCGGTTTCCTGTGCGCGCACGGTGGCCCGCGCCATCATCAGGTTTGCGAGGTTCGCGCAAAGGATCAGCAGCACCGCGCAGGTCGCGCCGAACAGCAACCACAGCGAAGTGCGCATCTCGGTCTGCAAGTGACGCAGGCCTTGATCTCCCGGTACGAGTGCGATGCGTTGGGCCAGGAATCTTTCTTTGCCGGCGGCACTGACAGTCGACGGTAACTGCTGCGCTTCGACTTCTCGAATCTGTTGATAAAGAACACTCAGCGACGCCTGCGCTTGTTCAGGCGAGACATCGGCCTTGCGTCGCGCCATCACGCTCAGCCACTGGTGCCGCCGGCTTTGCATTCGCGTCGGCGGCAGTGGATTGAAGACAGGCGTCATCATCATCGGCACGCGCACGTCGGGATTGCTCGAGAGATCCACGCCGTAGAAAGCGGGCGGAGTGACACCAAGCACCGTCACCGGGTGTTCGTTGACGAGAATCGTCTTGCCGATCAGGTTGGGGTCTTTGTTGAATCTGCTTTCCCAAAACCGGTAACTCAAAACTGCGACGGGATGCGCGCCCGGATTGCGATCGTCGTCCGGCGTGAACAGTCGTCCGGCCCAGGGCCGCACGCCGAGCACTTCGAAAAAGTTTCCACTGACAAGCTCACCACTCACGCGTTCCGTCTGGTCGCCGTAACTGACGTTCAACTGCGCGCCCGCACGCGCGATCACGCCGGAGAAAATCGAGTTTCGATCGCGCAGGTCCTGGTACATCGGATAAGAGAATGAACTGTCGATGCCCGGGCCTTCCTTGGGGTCATACACCGAAAGCACCGCAAGCTGATCGGGGTTCGTCACCGGCAGGCTTTGCAAGAGCACTGTGTCGAGCAGCGAAAAGATCGCGGCGTTCGCGCCGATTCCAAGCGCGAGCGTGAGTATGACCACACCGGCGAACGCAGGGTTCTTCGCGAGCATTCTCAGCGCATAACGTATGTCAGTAAGCATCCGTGTAAATCTCCGCTCAAATCCGTGTAATCCGTGGTCACTTACTCGTATCTCAGCGCGATCGACGGATCGACTCGCGTCGCGCGTCGCGCCGGGATGTAACAAGCCAGGAGCGCAACGACGAACAAGATCCCTGCGACACTGGCGAAAGTGACTGCGTCCGTCGGCGTCACTCCGAAAAGCAGCTTGCTCATCAAGCGCGTTAGACCAAAAGCACCTGCTAACCCGATCGATATGCCCAGCAACGCGAGCGACAGGCCGCTGCGCAAAACCATCGTCAGCACGTCGCGCAACTGCGCACCCAGCGCCATGCGCAGACCAATCTCCTGTGTTCGTTGCGCGACCGACTGCGCCATCACGCCGTAGATGCCCGCGGCCGCAAGCACGAGCGCGATAAACGCGAACGTCCCCAGCAACACGACATTCATGCGTTGCGGCGCAACCGACAGATCGAGACGCCGGTTCATGGTGACAACGTCCTCGATCAAGATCTCTTTTTCTGCGTTCTTGAGTTCACGCTGGACGGGCACCGCCAAACTGAGCGGATCTCCATTCGTGCGCACCAGCACGGTCATACTGCTCCACGGCCGTTTAGCGTGCGGCTCGTAAGTCGCCAGATCGGGTTCTGTGTCGAGTCCGGTGTGGTTCACGTTTCCGACCACGCCGACGATCGTTAACCACGGCTCGCGTTCCGGTGGTCCAATCTTGATCCGTTTACCAACAGCGTCGCCGGTGGGCCAGTAACGTTGGGCCATCTTTTGATTGACGATGACGACGTCAGGCTTGCCACCCGTGTCGCGATCGTCAAACTCGCGCCCTTGAACCAACGGAATGCCCATCGCGCGAAAGTAGTTGGGCAGGATGCGGCGATAGCTGACGGCGGGCGCTTCGCCGGTGTTGAACGTTCGGCTTTCGATCGTCAAATTACCGTGCGGATCGCCGCCGCTTATCGGCAGTCGATTCACGGCGCTGACGGCTTTCACGCCCGGCAGCGATGAAAGCTGCTCCGGAACCTTTCTGAAGAACTCGATGACCTGTGCGTCTTCGGAATATTTTTGCTCGGGTAAAGAGACGTGAAGAGTCAACAAGTGGTCGGGTTGAAAACCCGGATTGACATGAGTGAGCAGCCAGAAACTTTTTATCAGCAGTCCGGCGCCGATAAACAACATCAGCGACAACGCGATTTCGCCCACCACCAACACGCGACGCAGGCGACTGCCCGAGTTTATGCTTCCCTTCCCTCCAGATTTGAGTGCGTGGTTGACGTCCGTGCGCGCAGCCTGAATCGCGGGCACCAGGCCGAAGACGATGCCGGTCAACAGCGATACGGCGAACGTGAAGACGAAGACCGCGGCGTTGACGCCAATCTCAGACGCGCGTGGAAATCCTTCCGGCAGATGCAGCAGCAGCCACGTGATGGTCCACATCGCCAGCAGAAAGCCGAGCGCGCCGCCAATCAACGAGAGCAACAGGCTTTCAACCAGCGACTGGCGGATCACGCGCCAGCGGCTCGCGCCAAGTGCGACCCGAATCGCCATCTCCCGCACGCGTGAGGCCGTACGGGCCAACTGCAAATTCGCGACGTTCGCGCAGCCAATCAACAACACAAAAATCACAGCGCCGAGTAAAACGAACAGTGCGGGTTTGAGATCTCCGGTGACGCGTTCGTGCAATGGGGTGAGTGTTACCGCGTGACCGTCGTCTTCGTTTGCATGTGCGCGTTGGATGTCGGTGAAGATTGTCGTCAACTCACTCGCGGCCTGTGCTTGCGTTACGCCGGCTTTTAGTCGACCGAGACCGAAGATGAAATGGACCGCGCGGTTCTGGAAAAAACGTTCGCCGGAATCGGGACCGAACGGCACCCAAACGTCCATCTTGTCGTCGGGAAATTGAAAGCCGGCAGGCATCACGCCGACGATTGCAAACCCCTGGTTGTCGAGCTTGATGCCCTGACCGTTTAGCGACTGGTTCAAAAAATGGCGCTGCCAGAATTGGTGACTGACAACTGCGACCCGGTTCGCGCCCGGCTTTTCATCTTCCGGCAGGAACGTGCGGCCTTGCGCTGCCTGCGCTCGCAACAACGGGAACAGATTCGCCGAGACGCCCATGCCCTGGACGCGCGACGGCTCACCGTTGAGATCGAGCACGAAAGAAGCGAAGTTGACGCCCGCGATCTCTTCAAACGACTTGCTCTGTTGCCGCAAATCAAGCCAGTTCAGGTATGAAAGCTCGAACGGTTCGGGTCCTTGTTGCGGATTGATCTCGTTGATGACGACGAGTCGCTCCGGTTCGGGAAATGGAAGCGGTCGCAGCAGCACCGCGTTAACCACACTGAAGATCGACGTCGTCGCAGCGATCGCGAGCGCGAGAATAACGACGGCGATCGCGGTGAAGCCGGGATGCTTCAGCAGACTCCTGACACCGTACCGAACGTCTTTAATCAAGCTATCCATCTCAGCGTCCTTTTGTGCCTCTTTGTGGCTTTACTCGTATCTGAGCGCCACCAGTGGATCCACTTTCGTTGCACGTCGCGCCGGCAAGTAGCACGCGAACACGCCGACCACCATCAACCCAACTCCAACAGCGACGAACGTCGCCGCATCTGTCGTCGAAACTCCAAACAGCAAACTCGACATCAAACGCGTCAGCGCCAACGCGCCGCCCAACCCGATCACCAAGCCCACGAACACGAGTCTCATCCCCTGGCCCATAAACAACCGGACCACGTCGCGACTGCCCGCGCCAAGCGCCATGCGAATGCCAACCTCGTGCGTGCGCTGCGAGACCGAGTAGGAGAGCACTCCATAAACACCGGTCGCAGCCAACACGAGAGCGAGCGCGGCGAACACTGAAAAAAGCATCGCGTTGAAGCGCCGCGTGGAAGCTTCGCGCGCCAGTATGCTTTCGAGGGTTTCTGCTTCAACGACCGGAAGATCTTTATCGATTTCGTGCACAGCACTCGCAATAGCAGCGGCCAGCGATGCCGGATCGCTGGTAGACGAGCGAATCGACAACTGCGAGTTACGTTGCGCGGCCGCCGGTCCCATCGGCGTGTAGATCTTGATCAGCGGCTTCGCTTCCGAGCCGTAGATTCCTACCTGCTTAACAACACCAATGATTTCGTGCCAGTCGGGACCGTTGTACTTGATGCGCTTGCCGACTGCATTCTCCCCCGGCCAGAAGCGTCGCGCGAGCGTCTCGTCGACGAGCACGACCTTCTTTCCCTGCTCGTCCTCATCTTTGCTGAAAGTACGCCCCTGAAGGATCGGGACATTCATCGTCTGAAAGTAATCAGCAGAGACGATGGACCAATCCACATTGATCAACTCGCCGGGCGTAACCTCATAACCTTCCGGCACGATATCGTTTTGCCAATCGGTCAACCCCGGCAGCGTCGTGGAAAGACTGGCAGACTCAACGCCCGGCACTTCTTTCACGTTGTCCAGCACCTGGTGAAGTAACCGGCCGAGTTCCCCGGGTTTTTGGTATCGACCGCGCGACACCTTCAGCTCCATCGTGAGCACGCCCTCAGGATTGAAATTATTCTCAGTTCTCAAAAGTACAAACATGCTCTTTACGAGCAAACCTGCCCCAATCAAAAGAGCCACCGACAACGCCACTTCGGCCATCACTAACGCGCCGCGCAGCTTCCTACCTTGTGCGGCGGTGGTCGTCGAGCTGCTGTCTTTCAGTGTCTCTTGTAGATCTGTTTTCGATGAACGCAACGCAGGCATCACGCCAAAAAGAATTCCGGTGAGCAGCGAAACTGCAAGATTGAAACCAAGCACTTTGCCGTTAAGCTGCAAGCCGCTCATGCGCGGCACTGTCTCATGGGCCACACGAACCAGTAAGGATGTCGTCCAGGCTGCAAGGACCAAACCCAACGCGCCACCGGCGACGGCAAGTAGCAGGCTCTCAATCAGCATCTGCCTCGCGATCCTGAATCGCGAAGCGCCGAGTGCGGCGCGTACCGCGAACTCTTTTCGCCGCGCAGCGGCCCTCGCCAGCAACAAGTTCGCGACGTTCGCACAGGCTATCAACAACACCAGGGCCACAGCGCCAAAGAGTATTTTCAATGCGACACTGACGTTTCGCGTGATGCTGTCTTGCAGCAACACGACCGTGACGCTATTTGCTCCCGCATTGTCCAGCGGATGTTCCTGTAACAACTGCTGCGAGATCCCGTTCATCTCTGAGCGTGCTTGTTCGAGTGTGACACCGGGTTTCAACCGCGCAATCACGTTGCCTGCGGTTCGCGTGTCGCGGCCCTGCGAGTGCAGTAGTGGGCCCATCAGGATCCACAAAGGCGGCGGTCCCTGATGCGCAAAGCTCTCGGGCAACACGCCGATCACGGTGTACGCCTTATCATCAAGCAGGAGATTCTTACCGACTACATTCGGATCGCCGCCGAAGTGGCGGTGCCAAAAACCAAAACTGATGAGTGTTACAGGCGCGGCTCCGGGCTTATCGTCAGCCGCGGTGAAATCACGCCCCATGATTGGAGCGGCGCCCATGACCTTGAAGTAATCGGCAGTCACCATTCGCGCGTTGATGTTCTCCGGCTTGTCTGAGCCGGTTATGTTCATGGACCAACCGCGTAACGTAGACATCGCTTCGAAGGATTGAGTGCGATTGCGCCAGTCGAGGAAGTTGGGATAAGAGACCCAGCGATTGGCGACTTCCGGACCCGACTCATTCATCCACACGATGCGATCGGCTTCGGTGTATGGCAGCGGTTGCAACAGCACGGCGTTAATCACGCTGAACATGGCCGTGTTCACACCGATCCCGACGGCGAGCATCAGCACCGCCAGCAACGTAAAGCCGGGATTCTTACGCAACCACCGCAAACCATATGTGAGATCTTGAAGCATCTTGTGCCTTTGTACTTTGTGCCTTGTACTTTTGTGCCTTTTGTCCTTTGTGCCTTTTTGTGGCTTCACTCGTATCGCAGCGCGATCAGCGGATCCACTTTCGTCGCGCGGCGCGCCGGGATGTAACAGGCGATGAGCGCCACGATCGTCAGCAGTATCGCGATCACCGCGTACGTCAACGGGTCGGAAACTTTGACTCCAAACAACATCTTCGACAGACTGATCCAACTCTCGAGATACTTCGTGAGCACGTAAGCGCCGACCAGTCCGACGATCACGCCGAGCACCGCGAGCGTCATTCCCTGCCGCACGATCATCTTCAGCACGCTGGAGCGATCCGCGCCGAGCGCCATCCGAATTCCAATCTCGTGCGTGCGTTGCGAAACGGTGTATGCGAGCACGCCAAACAACCCGATGGCTGCGAGTTGTTGGGCGAGCAGCGCAAACAGCGTCAGCAGCTTCGCAAAGAGACGTTCCATGCGCAGCGTTTCATCCGCCTGTTCGACCTGCGTCTTGATTCCGCTTACCGGCAGGTTTGGATCGACCTGCCGCACCGCGTCGCGCACACCAGCCACAATTGAATTCGGATCGGCAGCAGTGCGCACTTCGAAAGTCGCGTAAGACAGCGGCCGCTCTTGCCGGTAAGAGCTGTAGACCGTCGGCGGAATCTCGTCACGCTGCGTTGCGTACTTCGCGTCTCCGCAGACGCCGATAATCTCGAGCTCGTCGGGCTTGGAGGTGTCGTAAGTGAACCGTTTACCGATCGCGTTCTGGTTCGGAAAGACCTTGTTCGCGAACGTTTGATTCACAACTACGACTTTCGGAGACGTCATATCGTCCTGCGGCCGGAACGTACGTCCGTAAACCAGCGGAATCCCCATCGCCTCGAGAAAGTTTTCCCGAACCGTGTGACGGTAAGCCTCGAGGGTTGGCGGTATGCGTCCTTCGGCGTCGGGCGTTCCGTTCAAAGCTTCACGCAAAAACATACTGCTCGAGCTTGAACTCTGACCCAGCAGCGGCTCCCGCGAAAACGTGACCGCTTGCGCGCCCGGAACGCTCTCGAAACGTTCACTGAGCTGTTGATAAAGCTGCCGCAGCTGCTCGTCCTTGTAACCAATCAACCCGGGCCGAACCTCAAACAGCAACAAGTTCTGCGTATTGAAACCGGGATCGACGCGTTGGAGATTAATTAGTGTGCGCACGAACAATCCCGCGCCCACGAGCAGCAACAACGACAGCGCCACCTGGACCACCACCAGCCCGCGACTCAAGATGGATCGATGGACCGAGCTCGAGCTGCGCCCGCTGTCTTTCAACGTCGGCGTGAGATCGACTCTGGTAGTGCGCCACGCGGGCGCGAGTCCAAAAACGATGCCGGTGAGTAGCGAGAGCACGAGCGTGAAACCCAGCACGCGCCAATCGAGCCGCGGCTCGAGTGCGCTCATCCCGGGCCCGCCCCAATCAGTCACTGCAAGCAGGCCGTTTTTGATCCACACCGCGAAGAGGATCCCGAACAACCCACCCAGCACTGAAAGCAGCACACTCTCAGTCAGCAGTTGTCGAATGAGTCGCCAACGACTCGCGCCGACCGCTAATCGCAAACCGATCTCTTTTTGCCGTCCGGCTGCGCGTGAGAGCAGCAGGTTCGCGACGTTTGCGCACGCGATCAGCAACACGAGCCCAACGACACCCAGCAACAGGTAGAGCGAAGGCGCGTAGTACTTGCGCCGCCACATCTCGCCTTGGCCGCCGGGATCGGCGAACAGTCGCGGATACTGGTTCGGCTCCAAACTGCTGATCGTATTTCCGCCGCGTGCCTTCGCCGCCGCTTGCCGCGCCGCCCGATGCTCGACGACTGATTGTTGAAACGCATTCTCCAGTTGCGCCTGGGCCTGTTCCGCGGTCGCACCGGGTTTCAAACGGCCCATGATGCGCAACCACCACACGCCCGCACCGCTCATGTTCGAACGTTGCTTGTCGACGTAGAGCTGAGGTTCCATCGCGAGGGGAATCGTCACATCCTGAGTCGTGCCGACGCCCATAGTCCCGTCGAAGCCTCTGGCCGAAACCCCGATTACTGTGAACGGAACGTTGTTGAGGTTGATCTGTTTACCGACGACTGACCGGTCGCCGCCGAAGCGCTTCTGCCAGTAACGATGAGTCAAAACGGCGGCGGGCGTCGCTCCTGCTTTGTCGTCTTCGTCAGTCAGCAAACGACCGGCAGCGGCTTGCACGCCGAGACCGCTGTAGTAATTGCCTGAGACGGCCTGCCCGGTGGCGACTTCGGCCTGGCCGTCGGCGCTCAAATTCAGTGACACGCTGCCAAACGCAAACACGTCAGACAGCGGGCCTTGTTGTTCGCGCATGCGCTGGTAACTCTGAAACGCGAACGACGTCATGGTCCGTTGGCCCGTTACCGGATCGGTGTTTGCGCTGCCGCTGTAACTGCCGGCACTGAAGCCTTTTGGTCCAAGAGATTTGAATAGGACGAGTTGGTCCGGCTCTTTGACCGGCAACATCTTCAGCAGCATCGCATCGACGATGCTGAACAAAGCGGTGTTCGCGCCAATGCCGAGCGCGAGCGAGAGCAGGGCGATCGTAGTCAGTCCCTTTTGCTTGAGCAGCATCCGAAATCCGTAACGTAAGTCTTGTAGAAGCGTATGCATCGTCACCTCATTCATATCTGAGCGCCACTAACGGATCGACCTTGGTCGCGCGCCGCGCCGGGATGTAGCACGCCAGCAACGCAACGATCGTGAGTAGCACTGTAATCACCGCCAGCGTTAGCGGATCTGTTGCGCTGACTTCAAACAAAAGCGTGGACATCAATCGCGTCAGTCCAACCGCCGCGGCGAGTCCGACGCCAACGCCCATCAGGACCGGCAACATGCCTTGCCGGATCACGAGCCACAACACGTCGCGACCTTGCGCACCGAGCGCCATACGCAGCCCGATTTCGTGTGTGCGCTGTGCAACCGCGGTGACCATCACTCCGTAAATCCCGATCGCCGCGAGCAACAAGCCCAACCCGGCAAACAGCCCCAACAGCCACAGGCTGAACTTCGCGCTCGAAAGCGCGCGGCTCAGCAGATCGTCCATTGTGCGCACGTTCGTGATTGGCTGATCGGGATCGAGCAACCGCACCTGTTCTCTGATCGCCGAAACTACTGTTTCCGGCGTCGTGGTTGTTTGGACCGCGAGCATCAGTCCGTTGGTCCAACCCTCGAGGCGGTATTGACTGAGCGGGGCGTACACCCGCGACGGTGGTTCCATATTGAGACTGCGACCTTTGACGTCAGCCACTACGCCGACGATCTTGCGCCGGATGAAACGGGTGCCCTCAATCCGCAATTCCGCAGGCAGCAGTTGTTCGGGTGGACCCATCCAGATCGTCTTCCCGATCGGATCCTGGTTCGCGAAATAGCGTTTCGCCACTGTCTCACTGATGATTGCGACCGGTTGAGAGTTACTCTTGTCGTCGCTCGTGAATGCGCGACCTTCCCGCAGTGAGATTCCAAAAGTGCGGAAGTAGTCGTTACTGATCAATCCAAATTGGACCAGCGGCACTTGATCGATCGACGCGGGCGCGGGCTGGTCCTCAATGCTGAACAGCTTGCCCCACTCCTGACCTGCACCAAGCGGAAGGATCGTAGCAGTCGTCGCAGACTGGACTCCTGGCAGACTCGAGATCCGAGCAAGCAACTGGTCCGAGAACGCCAGGCCAGCGGGATCGCGCGGATCGTTGATATTCAGCGGAACTGGATATTTCGTGTCCGGCAGCGGCACGCGCATCGTGATCACGTTGCGCGCGTTGAAGCCGACGTCGACCTGGCGCAGCTTGATAAACGTACGCAACATCAGCCCGGAGCCGACCAGCAGCACGAGGGCGAGTGCGACTTCCGCGACGATCAGGAACCGGCGCACACGGTTCTGTTTCCGTGTGCCAAAACCAGGGCCTCCACCTTCGTTCATCGAGTCGCGCAAGTCAGTGCGTGCAGCCTGGAACGCCGGTAACAAACCGAAGATGACGATCGTCACGAGGGCGAGTGCAAACGTGAATGCCAACACGCGCGCATTGATCGCGATCTCGTTTCCGCGCGGCAACGAGGCGGGCAGCAACGTCGAAATGAGATCGATGCCCCACGTAGCCAGCAGCACGCCACACAATCCACCGAGCAAAGCGAGTGGCAGACACTCGACAATCACCTGGCGAATAACGCGTTCGCGGCTGGCGCCGAGGCTTGCGCGGATTGCGATTTCTTTACTGCGAGCCGATGCGCGCGCCAGCATCAGATTCGCGACGTTGACACACGCGACCAGCAACACGAAGCCGACCGCGCCGAGCAGGACCAGCAATCCTTTGCGCGAATCGCCTGCCATCTGTTCCTGGAGTGGAACGACCAGACCGCCGAGGTTTTTGTACGCCGGTTCGATTTCGCCAATCGCTTGCGCAATTGCTCTGACGTCTGATTGAGCTTGTGCGGTAGTGACGGCGGGTTTCAAGCGGCCTACGAGAGTGATGAAGTGATTGTTGCGTGTCGCCATGTTGTCGTCTTTGGCGAACGCCATTGGAGTCCAGAGTTCCACTTCCGGAAGGTTGTCGAAGAACGGCATGCCGCGAGGCATCACGCCGACGACCGTATAGCTCTCACCGCCGAGTCTGATTTCACGACCGGCGATACTACGGTCGCCGCCAAAACGTCGTTGCCACAACTTATCGCTGAGCAACACGACGCGATGCCTGCCAAACTGCTCTTCCTCCGGCGCAAAGAGCCTGCCGAACGCGGGCGACACCTGCAACACCTGAAACAGGTTCGCAGTTATATAAGCGCCTTGAATTCGTTCCGGCGCATCGCCTGAAGTCGAAAGGTTGTAGTCGCCGTAGTAGAAAGCTCCGAGACCCTCGAAAGTTTTGTTCTGATCGCGCCAGGCGTGATAGTCGGGGAGTGCGCTGCCCGACATGGAAACACCGTTTGTGCCGGACCACAGAAACACCAGGCGCTCGGCGCCGGGATACGGCAAGGGCCGCAACAGCACGGCGTCGACGACGCTGAAGATCGCGGTGTTCGCGCCGATACCGAGCGCGAGTGTGACGACGGCGATCAGAGTGAATACCGGATTACGGATCATCATCCGTACTCCGTAGCGCAAATCGTGAAATAGAGAATTCATTTCGTACCTAAATTTTTAGCCACGGATTTACACGGGTTTCCACTGATTGAGTTTCAATTCATATCTGTGTCATCCGTGTAAATCTGTGGCATTAATCCTCCCTTAACGCCACTAATGGATCGACTTTCGTCGCCCGGCGTGCGGGCGTGTAACACGCAATGACGGACACGACGACGAGCAGCAACGGGATCGCAGTGAAGACGACGGGATCGGTCGCACTCACCTCATACAGCAAACTCTTGATCGTTTGCGTTAAAGCCAGCGCGCCCAGCACTCCGAGCACCACACCCGCGGCCGTCAACAACAATCCCTGCCGTATAACTCCACGGCGCAAAGCGCCGGGTTGAGCGCCCAACGCCAGCCGGATCCCAAACTCCTTCGTGCGGTTCCCGACGTAAACCGACATCGTGCTGTAGATGCCCACCGCCGCGAGCACTAGCGCGATAAGGGCGAACGCCGTCAGCAGCATGTTCGTCAAACGCTGTGTGTCCAGTGTGTCTCCGATGATTTCCGTCATCGATCGGACCATGTACAACGGCATGTCAGGATCCACCTGCTTGAGAGCGGCCCTGAACGTCGGAATCGCAGCTTCAGGTGGACCATCAGTACGCACGACGAACGCCGCGCGCAACGCCGAATACTGGCCCATCGCCATGTAGATGTGCGGCCGCTTCTCTTCGGCGAGACTGGAATGCTTGATCCCGCCGACGACGCCGACGATCGTCATCCATTCGCGGTTACCGCTGGTTTGGATTCGTCTGCCGATGGCGTCATTCGCAGGCCAGTAGCGGCGGGCCAAAGGTTCGTCGATGATCGCGACGCGAGGTGAGTTGGTGGTGTCTGAATACTGAAAATCGCGGCCCTGCAAAACCGGGATTCCGAGCGCCTGAAATGTTCCCGGCGTCACGCTTTGCAGCACGCCCTGTTCGATTTGCCCGCTGTCGCCGTTCGCAGGCGCCTCCTGTCCTTCGACGATGATCCCGTCGACTTCGCTACCCTCGGTGAAGGGCAGGCTCGTGGTTAGACCAACAGCCCTGATTCCGGGCGCCTGGCGCAGCCGGTCCTGCGCGTCCGCGTAGAAGCGCAATACCTTGTCATCGCTGTCATACTTCACCGCAGGAAGGGTAGCGACCATCGTGAGCGTGTTTTCCGGATTGAAACCAAGGTCCACTGACTCGAGCCGGTTGAAACTCTTCAACAACAAACCGGCGCCGATCAGCAGGATCAGTGAAAGCGCAAACTGCACCGCCACGAGTGCGCTGTTCAAACGCCGGTGAGAAGCGCTGCCGCGCGCACCCTCACGCATGCCCGTCGTGATCCCCATTGCATACGCCCGCAGCGCCGGCATCAACCCAAACAGCAGGCCGGTCAACAAAGTGAGTCCCAGAGTGAAAGCAAGGACGCTGCCGCTCAAATGCACTTCTTCGATCCGCGTGATGCCGGTGAGCGGCAAGCGGTCGAGCATGCGAATGGTCAGCGCAGCCAGGCCAACTCCCACACTCGCTCCGATAAACGACAGCAGCAGGCTTTCAGTCAGCAGTTGCCGCGCGATTCGTCGTGGAGTTGCGCCGAGTGAGATCCGAACGGCGATCTCTCGCGTCCGTGAAGTGGCGCGAGCGAGCAAAAGGTTTGCGACGTTGGCGCAAGCGATGAGCAGGACGAGTCCAACTGCCGCGAGCAGGATCAGTAACGGCTTCTCGGTCGGGCCGAGGAGAAAGTCCTTGACTGGTGTGACGACGGTCGTTGGACCATTGCCTTCGCTTAATCCGGCGCTCTCGCTGATGTTGGGGTGTTGGCGTCCGAACTCCTGAAGAATTGCGGTGGTGTCGGTTTGCGCCTGCGCCACTTGTACGCCCGGTTTCAAACGGCCGACGAGGTAGAAACCGTAAGGCGCGTAACGTGTGGGGTTAAGTCCGATTGGTACCCATACGTCGGTCTCGAGACGCGGGAACTTAAAACTCGCGGGCATCACGCCGACAATCTGCGTCGGCTTTTCGTTCAAGTTCAGCATTTGGCCCACGACGTTCGGATTGGCGCCGAAGCGTCGCTGCCAGAAGCCGTAACTGATCACGCAGACGGCGTTCTTACCGGGGATGTCCTCACCTTCGACAAAGGTGCGGCCCAGCAACGGGCTGACGCCGAAGACTTTGAAGAAGTCGGCGGTAACAGTCGCGATCGGCAAGCGCTCAGGCTCGCCGTTGCCCGTGAGATTAGTTGCCGAGTTGTTGTAAAGAGCAACTGACTCAAACGATCGATTCTGCTCGCGGTAAGCAGCAAAATCGGCCTGGGAAACTCCCCACGACACGAGCCCCAGTCGGGGACTCGCCTGCAGCATACGGACCACGCGATCCGGATCCCGGAACGGCAGTGGTCGCAGCAGAATGCTGTTCACCAGGCTGAAGATCGCGGTGTTTGCGCCGATGCCGAGCGCCAGCGTGATCACCGCAACCAGAGTGAAGCCGGGTTGTTTTAATAAAATGCGCGCACCGTAGCGAAGGTCGTGTAGAAATGTACTCATGTTTTACTTCCCCGTGTTCTTGCTGTACTTCGAACCCTTCTCTCGTAGCTGATCGGATGACCTGATCCATCGCAAGACATCCTTGCTTCTGTGCCTTATGTGCCTTTTTGTGGCTTCACTCGTATCTCAGCGCCACGAGCGGATCGATCCGCGTGGCGCGTCGTGCCGGGATGTAGCAAGCGACAAAAGCCACTAGCAACAGAAACGCAGGCACGCCCACAAAGGTCAGCGGATCCGTCGTGGTCACGCCGTAAAGCATGTCTGACAACACACGCGTTGCCGCCAACCCGGCTGCAATGCCAATCACCAAACCCGCGAACGTCAGCATCATTCCCTGCCGGATCACTAGCCGCAGCACGTCGACGGGCTGTGCACCTAGCGCGACGCGCACGCCGATCTCATGCGTCCGTTGCGCAACGGAATACGAGATGACTCCGTAAAGCCCGACGCACGCGAGCACGAGCGCCAACGCCGCAAACAGGCCCAGCATTAACGCCTGGAAACGTTCTGTTGAAATCGCAGCCGCGAACACCTGGTCCATCGTGCGCACGTTCGAGACAGG
>DASSEB010000005.1:0-8699 GCA_035696765.1 Pyrinomonadaceae bacterium
AGCGGCTCGGGTTCAAGTTGAGTTATCTCGACGCGCCGCGACGGATTAGTTGTACGGGTGATAGAACGGCGGCGCGCGAAGTTTTGGCGATAAAGCCGTAGCGCACGGATTACGCGATGACGACGGATCGAGTGTGGTTGCCGGATTTGATCTATGTGAACGGGCGCTTCGACGCCGGTCGCGCAGTCGTCTGCGACGAAGCAGGAAAAATTCTGGAAATCGCTGATCGTGAAGACGGCATTCGTTTAAAGAACAAGGCGCTATTACCCGGACTAATCAACGCACACTCACACGCGTTTCAACGCGTCATTCGCGGGCGCACCGAGCATCGTTCTCAACACACGACCGATAGTTTCTGGACGTGGCGTGAGCAGATGTACGCGGCCGCAAACCGGCTCGGGCCGGATGACATCTACAATGCTTCGCGCATGGCGTTTCTCGAGATGGCGTTGACGGGCATCACCGCTGTCGGCGAGTTTCACTACATTCATCACTCACGTGACGGCTCCGCTTACTCCGATCCAAACCTGCTCGAACGAGAAGTGATTCGCGCCGCGCGTGACGTCGGTATTCGCATCGCACTGTTGCGAGTGGCTTACGCTCGCGCCGGTTTCGAGACTGAAGCGAACCCGCTCCAGGTCCGTTTTATTGAAGATTCGCCGGAGATCTACTTGAAGCGTCTTGAACAGTTGCTCGAGGCGCCGGAGTTGAAAGACGGAATGGCCTGGGTTGGGGTGGCTCCGCACAGTGTTCGCGCTGTTCCGCTCGATTACCTGAAAACGATCGTTGCATTCGCAAACGAGCGCGCGCTTCCGGTTCACATGCACGTCGCCGAGCAACCTGCGGAAGTGAGTGCGTGCATCGAGGAATACGGGCGCTCGCCGGTCGCGCTGCTCGAGACCGAGGGTTTACTCAGCCCACGGTTCACCGCCGTGCACGCGATTCACGTGACACCGAAAGCGATCGGCGCGATAGCTCGTTCGGGCGCGTTGGTGTGTGCTTGTCCCACGACTGAGCGAAACCTCGGTGACGGCGTCGTGCCGGTCGATCGTTATTTCGATGCGGGTGTGCCGGTCGCACTCGGCACCGACAGCCAGATCCAGATCGACTTGCTTGAAGATGCACGCGAGCTCGAATACCACCTGCGTTTGCAACATACGGCGAGAAACGTCCTGGCGCCGCGTGATGACAGCGGGAGCGCGGCATTGGCAAAGCGGTTGTTTGATTGTGCAAGCGTGAACGGAGCGCGGAGCATTGGCTTTGAAGGTGGCAAGCTCGAACCGGGCGCGCCGGCGGATTTCTTCACCGTCGATCTCGATGATCCCTCGATCGCCGGGTCGTCAGTGGACGACCTGCTAGCCAACATCGTGTTTTCACTGTCACGAGCCGCGATAAGAGATGTCGTAGTTGCAGGAGAGCGGATCGTGGAAAACGGGCGACACAAAGATCAAGAGGCGATTGTCGAAAACTTTAACCACAGATGACACGGATAGAGACACGGATTAAGGAGACGTTAGCTGAGCTCGTGCGGATTGATTCGGTCTCGGCGCGATCGAATGCGGAGATTATCGAGTATCTCGAAGGGCGGTGCGCGGCGCTGCATTTGGTTACGCAACGGTTTCCTTATCTCGACGATTTCGGAGTTGAGAAGTTCAACTTGATCGCGCTTTCACACGCGACGGCTGAAGTTGAACTCGCACTCGTGGGCCATACGGACACTGTTCCTTACGATCCTCATTGGACCGAGGCCACGACTCTCACTGAACGTGATGGAAAACTCTACGGTCGTGGGTCGTGCGATACGAAAGGCTTCATCGCCGCTGCATTGACGGCTGTCGAAACGCTCGACTTGTCGCAATTAACAAAGCCGCTCGCGTTGATCTTCACCGCGGACGAAGAGATCGGATTGCGTGGCGCGAAAAAGCTGGCGGACGCGAAGCCGTTGCGCGTGCGTTACAGCATCGTCGGCGAACCGACTTCGCTCCAGCCGATCCGCGCCGGCAAAGGTTATTCGCTGGCCGAAGTGATTGTGAAAGGGCGTGAAGCGCACAGCGCTTATCCTGCGCTCGGCGCGTCGGCGGTGTTTCGCGCGGCGCGGCTCATCAATCGCCTCGAAGCGATCGCCGCCAACCTCAAACAAGATCAGCACGCGGCTTTCGATCCGCCGTACACAACGCTGAACATCGGTCTCATTCACGGCGGCTCTGCGAAAAACGTGCTCGCAGGCGAGTGCCGTTTCACACTCGAATGGCGACCGATACCCACGCAGCCGTCCGATCACGTTCTCAACCTTTTCAAAGCCGCGATTCAGGAAGAGACGCAAACCGATCCTGATTTTCAATGCGAGGTTGACGCGAGTCGAGCAGACTCAGGGTTCGAAACTGCGCCCGATTCGCCTTTGATCAAGCTGTTGGAAAGCGCGACCGGCAACCAATCCGGCACGGTCGCGTTCGGCACCGAAGCCGCTCAGATGATGACTCTGGGCGCCGAATCCGTCGTTATCGGTCCCGGCGATATTCGCGAAGCGCATCGCACCGGCGAATTCGTGCCGGTAGACGAGCTCGAGCGCTGCGCCGAAATCCTGAAACATTCTGTCAAACAACTATGCCACGGTTAAAATCATCAGTGTCATCAGTGGTCAAACAACCAGACGAAGGTTATCCTTTGAAGCATGTTCCGCAGTAATAAATTTGTCTTTCTATTATTGATCCTGCTGCTATCCTGCATTCCGCTGTTGGCACAGGAACCCAAGCCGCTCACCAGCCAGGAAATCGTCAGCCTGCTTTACCAACTCCCACGCAGCCCTGAAATGCGCGACGAGCTCATCGAGCAGATTCGAAAACGTGGAATCGGTTTTCCACTCACTGACGGCATGCGCTCGCTCGTCGCCACAAAAAGCGGCAACGACGCCCTGCTGCGCCGCACGCTCGAAGAAGCCGAGCGGCGTCGCGTGAATCCAACTGCCTCCACACTTCCCTCCGAAACTGAAGGCACCCAACTGCTGGAACGAACGCGCAACGTGACTCTCGCGGCCGCGAATGCAATGCCCGACTTCATCGTCAAGCAGATCATCAAACGATCGGTCGCTTACGGGAACACGGGTAATTGGAAGCTACAGGACAATCTCTCAATCGCGGTGGGCTACCGCGCGAATGCCGGTGAGGAGTACAAAGTCCTTACCGTAAATGGAATGCCTATCGGCGACGATGCAAAAGCGACCAGTGATTACAGTAAATATGTGCCCAAGGGCGCGTCGTCCAGCGGCGTCGAATATATTTCGGCGGTTGCCGATGTTTTCAAGCCGGAGTCGAAAACAGAGTTTCGGATGGTTGATACGGACGTGATTCAAGGCCGGCGAACGGTTGTTTACGAATACACGGTCAAGAAAGAATTTTCGCAACTGACGTTGAGCCTTGCAGACACCGGCGCGCGCGCGGTCGTTGGCTCCCGTGGCCGCCTGTGGATCGATCGCGAACTGGATCGGGTGCTGCGGTTCGAACAGATCGCCACCGAGATTCCGCCTGACTTTCCGATCACCGCGGCCAGCAGCTTGATCGATTACGACTGGGTGACGATCAACGAACGGAAGTACCTGTTGCCGACGCACTCGGAGATCCTGCTAACGACAACGCAGCCGAAGTTTGTGCTGCAGAGTCGGAATGACGTTCGTTTTCGCGGTTATCAGAAGTTTGGCGCCGAGTTGAAGGTCGTCGACGAGGTCGGCGAAGACGATGATCCGCCGCCAACGCCTCCGAAGCCCGTCAAGCCACCACAATAAAGCCGTAACCACGGATTGCACGGATTGTTACACGGATCAGCACTGATCTTTTAAAATCAGTGTTAATCCGTGGCTCACGCGTCTACGATTGAAGACGCCTCACGTTCCGAGTGTTAACATCCGGCGACACGCAAGACTCATTGCAGCAGCCTCGATCCGCTTTGTTTGTTGTTCGCGTACACCGATCCATCACACGGTACAGCCTTTGCAGCCGAATGCGAACAGGAAGGCAGGAACGCTCCCGTAATGAAGCCCAGGATTTTGATCGTCGATGATGACTCAACCATCACGCAGCAACTTTATTGGACGCTGAGTGGTGAGTATGACGTAGTCACTGCAAACGATATGCAGACTGCGATTCGACGAGCGACTTTTTACAAGCCCGATATTTCGATCGTTGATCTACAGATGCCACCCGACAGAGACTCGCCAACGAGTGGGTTGATATTGTTGGAATACATCAAGAGTCAGTTGTCGAACTCGAGAGTTTTGGTCATGACTTCAAACAACACGCCCGAAGTGCGCGACAAATGTTTCGCCGCAGGGGCCGACGGCTTTTTCGCAAAGCCTTTCGAGATCCAGGACATGCTGGCGAGCATATGCAAGTTGATGCCGGTGCACCGGCTGGAATTGATTGCTCACATTCTTTGAAAGATTCGGACGTCCCTCCCTTTGGCGTCCGTAAGCACCGTAGGTGAATCCCTCTTCACCGAACGGTGTGCTCGAAGGCCCCCGCGACGTTGCCCAACGCGATGCGGGGGCCGCCTTTTTCAAGATTAGCTACAAAAAGGCACATAAAGCACAAAATGTGAATTAATAAGGCGCGCAAGATCCAGGATGTATTTGGCGCCATCTCCTCATTTGTGCTTTATGTGCCTTTTTGTGGCTATAATCGCTCGCGTACCGCCCGAACAAATGAGCGAAGCTAGCGACAAAGTGCGTGGAGTGCACCAGCTCCCATTGTTCCCGTTGCCGGTGGTCCTGTTTCCCGGCGTGCCTTTGCCACTCCACATCTTTGAGCCGCGTTATCGCCAAATGCTGTCAGACATTCGCGTCGGGAAGAATATGTTCGGCCTGGCCTACTTCGACACCACGACGTCTGAAAGGGAAGTGCCGCCTATGGGCCATGTCGGCTGTGTCGCCGAAGTTACTGAGACGCAAACTTTCGCCGATGGACGTTCGAACATATTGACGATCGGAGTGATCAGGTATCGCATTGAGTCGTATATCGAACGCGGCGATCCATACCTTTTCGCCGAAGTCAGTTACTTCGAAGACGAAGAAGAAGACGAGACGCTGCTCGCCGGAGCATCGCGAGAAGTCGCGGAAACATTCACGCGCATCGCGCAGGCCGTGCGCACGATTAACGACGAGCGCGCGACCTTGCCCGATATTTCAGACACCGAACCACAGCGCCTCTCGTTTCTTGTTGCGGCCGCGATGGAGATCGAAGCGGACGTGAAACAGGAACTCCTCGAGCTGCGTTCAACCTCTGAACGTTTGGAACGACTGCGCGGGATGTTGAATATCGCGGTGAAGGGTTACGAAGAACGCGCCCGCATAC
Source organism: Pyrinomonadaceae bacterium (assembly GCA_035696765.1). Lineage (GTDB taxonomy): Bacteria > Acidobacteriota > Blastocatellia > Pyrinomonadales > Pyrinomonadaceae > PSRF01. Next base: position 5,343 of record DASSEB010000005.1, read on the forward strand.
ACGAACTAGCCAAGAGCAACGGGCACAGTGGCAGGAGGATTGAGATTGAATGAGCTCGCCCGTAAAAATCCGTGTGCTCTTCTTCGGGGCGGCGCGCGACGCAGTTGCTGCGAACCAACTTGATCTCTCGCTCGATTCACCCGCCACGGTTTCGAGTGCTTTCCAAAAATTGACGCAAAGATTTTCCGAGCTTCAGCGTTTCGGACGCTCGCTTTTGTTTGCGGTGAACGAGGAATACGCCACACCGGAAACGATCTTGAAGGAAAACGACGAATTGGCGGTGTTTCCGCCGGTGAGTGGCGGGTCACACGATTTCTTCGAGTTGACTACTGAGCCGATCGATGTGGGCCAGGTTGCGAGACGCTTGGTGCTGCCCGAGTGTGGAGCGACGGTGACGCTCGACGGTTATGCACGCGAATGGACGAATGGCAAACGAACTCTCTACCTCGTTTACGAAGCGTACGATTCGATGGCGTTGACTGAGATGCAGCGTCTCGGCGTTGAAGCACACAAGCGTTTCGCGATTGCGCACCTCGGTATCGTGCACCGCACGGGACGATTGGAGATCGGTGAGACGAGTGTGGTGATCGCCGCCAGCGCGCCACACCGGCAGGCGGCGTTTCAAGCTTGCGAATGGGCCATCAAAGAACTGAAACGCACCGTTCCGATCTGGAAAAAGGAAGTCTTCGAAGGCGGAGAAGAATGGGTCGGGAACACGGATGAACACGGATAAAAAGCGCGGATTTATCCGTGTCAATCCGTGTCCGATCAATCCGTGTTCATCTGTGGTTCGGCTTCTTCATCAGCAGCGGCTTCGACCAACGACGCGCTCGTGACTCTGTCTCCGGGATCGGTCTTGATCAACCGCACGCCCTGCGCGCTGCGGCCAGTCTTGCGAATGTCGGCGGCTTCGAGCCGGATCAGCTTCCCTTGCTGCGTGATGATCATAATCTCCGACTCGTCTTCAACCGGAAACACAGCCACGACCTTGCCGGTCTTCTCCGTCGTCTTCATGTTGATGACGCCCTTACCACCGCGCGACTGCAATCGATAAGTCGTGATCGGCGTCTGCTTGCCGTAGCCCTGCTCCGAAACTGACAACATCCGTTCTTTGTCGTCTGACGAGACCGGGCATACCGACACGACGTAATCGTCCTGCCGTAAATCGATCCCGCGCACGCCTCGTGTTGCGCGGCCCATTGGACGCACGTTCTTCTCGTCGAAGCGAATCGCAAGCCCGTTGTGAGTGGCGATGAAGATTCGTTTGGTTCCGTCAGTCAGCACGACGTCGAGCAACTGATCGCCCTCGTCGATGTTGATGGCGATGATGCCGTTGGTGCGAATGTTCTGAAAGTCAGCCAGCGACGTCTTTTTGATCACGCCCTTGCGTGTGACCATAAGCACGTAACGTCCCTCCGCAAAATCTCGCACCGGAACAACGCCCGCAAGCTTTCGCTCTGAAGTTATGTTGATGAGATTCACTACCGCCTTCCCACGCGCGGAAGCTGCGGCATCGGGCACTTCATGGACCTTTATTTTGTAGACCATGCCGTCGTCCGTGAAAATCATCAGGTAGGCATGAGTGGACGCGATGAAGAGATGCTCGACGAAGTCGCCGTTCTTCGCCGCAGCACCAAAACGGCCCTTCCCGCCGCGACCCTGACTCGAGTAGGTCGTTATTGGCGTTCGCTTGATGTAACCGCTGTTGGTAACAGTGATCGCAACGTCTTCGTCTGCTATCAAATCTTCGATTGAAAGCTCGACGCCTTCGTCGACGATCTCGGTGCGTCGCTCGTCGCCGAAGTCTTTCTTAACTTCTTCCAACTCCTTCGAGATCACACGCCGCAGTGAACGCTCGTTGCCTAGGATCTCTTCGAGCTCGGCGATGAGTTTGATTATCTGCTCGTACTCGTCAATGATCTTCTGGCGCTCGAGAGCAGACAGTCGTCGCAGTTGTAAGTCGAGAATCGCCTGCGCCTGTATCTCAGAGAACGCCAGGCTCTCCATCGTCTTCTGCATCCTGGCCAGGTACGTCTTGAGTTGAACATCGGAAGGAACACCTTTCCAGGTTTTCACTTCACTCGTCGTACTCAACTTGCCCGTCAACCACTGTCGCGCTTCGTCGACCGAACGCGAATTGCGAATAAGAGTGACGATGTAGTCGAGCGCGTCGATCGCTTTAGTGAGACCTTCGAGAATGTGTGCGCGTGCCTTGGCCTTCCTCAGTTCATACTCAGTGCGCTTGCGCACAACCTCGCGGCGAAACTCGATAAACGCCTCGAGCATCTGCTTGAGATTCAAAACTCGAGGCTGTCCATTGACGATCGCGAGGTTGATGACGCCGAAAGACGACTGCATCGGCGTCAGCTTGTAGAGTTTATTTAGAACGACTTGCGGTACCCCGTCTCGCTTCAACTCGACGACAATGCGCATTCCGGTGCGATCCGACTCATCGCGCAAGTCGGAGATGCCTTCGATCTTCTTTTCGTTGATCAACTCGGCGATGCGTTCAAGCAAACGTGCTTTATTTACCTGAAAAGGTATCTCGGTGATGATGATCGCATCGCGCTCCTGCGCGCCGCGCCCGATGCGATCGATGCCCGCGCGCGCGCGTAACTGCAACACGCCGCGGCCTTCAACATAGGACCTTCTGATCTCTTCACGACCATAGATAAATCCGCCTGTTGGAAAGTCGGGACCAGTCACAATTTTTGTGAGTCCCTCGACAGTCATCTCCGGATCTTTCAGCAATGCCAACGTCGCATCGACGATCTCGGTGAGATTGTGAGGCGGAATCTTCGTCGCCATTCCCACTGCGATACCGTCGGAACCGTTGATAAGCAGGTTGGGAACACGGGCCGGTAAAACTGTCGGTTCACTCAACGACTCGTCGTAGTTTGGTTGAAACGTGACCGTCTCTTTCTCGATATCGGCCAGCACTTCAGTCGCCAAACGCGCCATGCGTATCTCGGTGTAACGCATCGCGGCCGCAGCATCACCATCGACTGAACCGAAGTTGCCCTGTCCATCGATCAGCGGGTAGCGCATCGAGAAGTCCTGCGCCAAACGGACAATCGTGTCGTACACAGGCATATCGCCATGCGGGTGATACTTACCGATGACGTCGCCGACGATGCGCGCGCTCTTCTTGTAAGGCTTGTTGTAGGTGTTGCCGAGCTCGTGCATAGCCCACAACACGCGCCGGTGCACGGGTTTCAAACCATCGCGAATATCCGGCAGCGCGCGGCCGATGATCACCGACATCGCGTAGTCGAGATACGACCGCCGCATCTCGTCTTCGATGTTGACGTAGTTGCGATCAAAAGTTTCCATCTAATAAACCTTTCCGGTACAATC
>DASSEB010000006.1:0-8646 GCA_035696765.1 Pyrinomonadaceae bacterium
ACTTCGCGCTGCATGTTCTGCGCGCTGTGCCAGGAAGCCTGCCCGACGTCATGTTTGGAACTGACGCAGGACTTCGAACTAGCCACCTATTCGCGCGCGGGCTTCGTCTGGAACCGCGAAATGCTCGAACAGGGCCGCGAAACGGTGAAGTACACAAGCTAAGCCACAAAGAAGCACAGAATAGTTGAGCCACAAAAAGGCACAAAAGCACAAAATGAGTTTGGACCACGTAAATCATTAATCCCCCTTTTGTGATTTTTGTGCCTTTTTGTGGCTAAAAAAAGATGACTCTCTCCGGTTACGAAGCTCTCTTCTTCTGGATCTTTGGTCTTGCGGCCATCTTCGCAGGGTTGCTGACGGTGATGGCGCGCAATGCCGTCCACAGCGCTCTCTTTCTTATCTCGTCGCTGGTGTCTGTTGCGGCGTTGTTTGTGCTCGCGCGCGCGGAGTTCATCGCGGGGGTGCAGATCCTCGTGTACGTCGGCGGCGTGATGGTGCTGTTCCTGTTCGTGATCATGCTCGTCAACGTCGGCGCCGAAGAACGTGGCCGCGACGAGATCTTCAATAACCAAAGACAAGTCACCGCCAGTTTGATCTTCTGTCTACTGCTCGTGGGCGGAGTGCTTTACGCAGTGAACACCGGGTTTGGCGGCCTGCAAGCTCTTCATCCAAGACCGGAAGCAGCGATTGAGCAACAAGAGCTTCGAGATCGGTCGCAACCGCCATCAGCCACGGGAAGCAGCCGGATCAGTAACGACACTGGCCGAGTGGGCGGCAGTCTCTATCGCTATGCGTCTTTGCCCTTTGAGATCGCGAGTGTGTTGTTGCTGGTGGCCATCATCGGATCGGTGATGCTGGCGCGCACGCTGAAACAGGAAGCATCCGCGGACGACGTCGATCCGGAAACGTTACAAGACGAGATCGCGCGCGATCCGACTTTGTCGCAGATTAACGCAGATTGACGCAGACAATGATACTCAACGTCATATTGTTGTTACTACAAGCCGACGACAGCCGGTTAGCGCAGATGAGACATGCCGCTGCCAATCCGGATCTCTCGAAGTTTCTCGTGATCGGCGCGTTGCTTTTCATCATCGGCGTCGCCGGTGTCCTGACGCGGCGAAACATCATCGTCATCTTCATGTCGATCGAGCTGATACTCAACGCCGCTAATCTCAACTTCATCGCGTTCTCTCGTTACCTGCACGAAACCGGCAGCGTCAACGCGCTCGCCGGACAGATATTCACGGTTTTTGTAATCGTCGTGGCCGCGGCAGAAGCCGCGATCGGTCTGGGTATCGTGATCGCGCTTTACCGGAACAAGGAAACGATCTGGGTTGACGAGATTGATCTGTTGAAATGGTAACAGGATAGTCCTGTAAAAATGTACAAATACATCTGGCTGGTTCCCCTGCTGCCACTAATCGGCGCCGCAATTAACGGCCTCTTCGGCCGCAAGTTTCGTTTTTCCGAACCACTCATCGGCGGGATCGCCGTCGGGTCCGTTGCGCTCTCTTTTCTCATCAGTGTAGCTGCGGTTTACTCGTATGGATTCGGCGGTCATGCGGAGTGGCCCAAGCCGTACCTCACGAGCCAGGACGGTTTTAGTTTCAACTGGATTCCCGGCGGCGCCGTCAGCATCAACCAGGGTGCCGAAGCGCGCCTCCCCCTCCGAGTTCAAAAAGAGGCAGAAGAACGGCTCGCTGCACTGCCGCCGGAAGAGCGCAGCGGGATCCATGGAGTGTTTGTTAGCGCCGACGAGTCGCCCCGTTACGCGCTGCTCAACATCGAGTGGAGTTATCAACTCGATCCGCTCTCGTCGATCTTCATGCTGATCGTGACCGGCGTCGGTCTGTGCATCTTCGTCTTCGCGACCGGTTACATGCACGGCGAAGCGGGCTTCTATCGTTTCTTCGCGTACATGGGTCTCTTCATGTTCGCGATGCTCGTGCTCGTCATGGGCTCAAACTTCCTGATGATGTTTGTTGGTTGGGAAGGTGTGGGTCTCTGTTCCTACCTGCTGATCGGTTACTACTTCGATCGACAGGAAGCCGCGAACGCTTCCCGCAAGGCATTCATCACCAACCGGATCGGCGACTTCGGCTTCGCGCTCGCCATCTTTGGCGTGATCGCCACCTTCGGCAGCGCGCAATACGTTGACGTCTTCAACCAGGCGAAGGCTTATCCCGTCGAGCTGCTCGGTCACTGGGGCATTCTCTCCTGGATCGCGCTCGGACTTTTTGTCGGCGCGTGTGGTAAGTCGGCACAACTGCCGCTGCACGTATGGCTGCCGGATGCGATGGCTGGTCCAACGCCTGTCTCCGCTTTGATTCACGCGGCGACGATGGTGACGGCCGGACTCTACATGGTGACGCGCACCAACGTCATCTTCCAGCACTCGCAAACGATGCTGCTCGTCGTGGCACTCGTCGGCGCGGCCACTGCAATCTTCGCGGCGACGATCGGCATCACGCAGAACGACATCAAGAAAGTGCTCGCGTATTCGACCGTTTCGCAGCTCGGCTTTATGTTCATGGCTTGCGGCGTCGGCGCTTTCGTCATCGGCATCTTTCACGTGATGACGCACGCGTTTTTCAAAGCGCTGATGTTCCTCGGCGCGGGCAGCGTTATCCACGGCATGCATCACGAGCAGGACATGCGGCGCATGGGCGGGCTGAAGAAGTACATGCCCTACACGTACTGGACGTTCATGGCCGGGTGGCTCGCGATCTGCGGCATCATTCCGTTCAGCGGCTTCTGGTCCAAAGACGAAATTCTCTGGAACGCAGCTTCGACGACGCACATTCCGCTCGGCTGGCTCGTTTGGTTGATCGGAACGATCGCCGCGACTTGCACTGCGTTTTACATGACGCGTTTGATGGCGATGACGTTCTGGGGCAGGGAACGGTTTCTCGAAGCTCCGGCCGGAGGTGAAGCTGACGAAGCGCACGCCGCGGCTTACGACAAGGGTTTGACGCAACACGATGCGGTGCTTCCGTCCGCTGGTGATCGTCCGCGACACGAGCCGGGCGAGCATGTTGGACCAGAGCATGGGGATCATGCCCATGGCGTGCACATTCCGCACGAGTCGCCGCCGTCGATGTGGGTGCCGTTGGCAGTGCTGGCAGTGCTCGCGGTGATCGGCGGGTTGGTTGGCATTGGGCCGGCGTTCCGGACCTTAACCCGAACTGAGCATCCGGGCGGCAGGTTGAACATCGTCACGTGGCTCAATCCCGTGATCTGGAACCCTGCGACGCGTGAGTTTAATGCGGCTGAAGGCCACGGCGAGGCGCCAGCCGCCGCAGAGACTGAACATGCAGCGCCACCAACTGAAGCTGCGGGTCACGCAGAGACCGGCGCTTCTGTTTACGGCAATACCGGATTTAACCTGGCCCATTCAGTCGAGGGCGCAACTCATAGCGAGCTCGGAACGGAATGGATCTTTATCGTCATCTCACTCGTCGTCGCGGGTATCGGCATGTTGCTGGGCGGGCTGTTCTATGTCTGGCGACCGGCGTTGGCCAACATTTGGGCGCAACGACTGCGTCCGCTTTACGTCGCGAGCTACAACAAATACTGGGTTGACGAATTCTACGGCTGGGCCGTTACACGCCGCACCATGGACGCGGCGCGCGCTGTTTATCGCTTTGACTCCGGAGTAGTGGACGGCATCGTCAATGGGCTCGCCGCGTTGAGCCGGTTGTTCAGTCGTATCACGGGCGGTTTCGACAAGTATTTCGTGGATGGCATCGTCAATACAGTCGCAGCGTTCATCATGCGTTTGATGTCGCCGCTGTTCCGTGCCGCGCAAACCGGGTTCACACAAAACTACGCGCTCGTGATGGTGCTGGGGTTGATGGTGGCGGTCGTAATCTTCTTTGCGCGCGATATTTTTTAGGTAGGAAAGCGCCACGGAAATCCGTGGCCCAAATTCAAAATGAATAATTACATTCTCTCTTTCATCACGTGGTTGCCGGCCGTGGGCGCAATCCTCATCCTGGCGCTCATGAAGAAGGACCAGTCGAGCCTGATTAAGAAATTCGCGACCGCCTGGTTTGCGCTCGACTTCATCGCTTCGCTCTGGCTGTTGAAATACAACCGCGGCGTCGGCGGCATGCAGTTTCTGGAAGATCATCAGTGGATACCGATCATCGGCGCGCGCTATCAAATGGGTGTTGACGGCGTCGCCGTACTGCTGATCGTGTTGACCACACTGCTCGGCGCAATCGCCGCGCTCTCTTCGTGGGAATACATTCAGAAGCGTGAGAAAGAGTATTACGTTCTCTTGCTGCTGTTGCAGACAGCAGTGATCGGCGTCTTTGCTTCGATGGACCTGTTCCTGTTCTACCTGTTCTTCGAAGTGTCGCTCGTGCCGATGTACTTCCTGATTGGAATCTGGGGCGGCGAGAACCGTCTCTACGCGGCGATCAAGTTTTTCCTCTACACGCTGGTTGGCTCGGTAGTGATGCTGCTCGGCGTTTTGAAAATGTACTTCCTGACGCAGGACGCCACATACGCAAATCAGATCACGGCCGAAACCGTTCGCAATATCGCTGGAGGAAGCGACTTTGCGGTCACGATGCTTAACAATGCCATGGCAGCCGCGAAGAGCGGGGCCGGCACTTTTAACATCATGTATATGCAGGCGATGGGATCGGTCTTGCCGATGGGCACGATGCAGATACTTCTCTTCGCCGCATTTGCACTCGGCTTTGCGATCAAGGTGCCGATGTTTCCGTTTCACACGTGGCTGCCTGACGCTCACGTGGAAGCGCCGACGGCTGGTTCGGTGATCCTCGCCGGCATCCTGTTGAAGCTCGGCACGTATGGTTTCTATCGCTTCAACTTGCCGATGTTTCCCGGAGCTTCGAAAGACCAGAGTAGTTGGCACACCAGCTTCGGCACGTTCGGCGTGCGGAGTGTCATCGTCTTCCTGGCGATCGTGAGCATTATCTACGGCGCGTTGGCTGCGATGTATTTCGTCGTCAAGCGAGACGGCGACGTCAAGAAGCTGGTCGCGTATTCGTCCGTGTCGTCGATGGGCATGGTGATGCTCGGACTGTTTGCGCTGAATCCAAACGGCGTCAACGGCGGCGTGATGCAGATGGTGAATCACGGCATTTACTCGGGCGCGCTCTTCCTGCTCGTCGGAATAATTTACGAACGACGGCATACGCGGAACGTCGCGGAGTTTGGTGGACTTTCGCACGTGATGCCGGGTTACGCAGCCATCTTCCTCGGCATGGTGATGACTGCGATCGGTCTGCCGCTGCTGGCGGTGTTCATCTCCGAGTTTTTGGCGCTGCGCGGCGCGTTTGAGGCGAATCCGTACTGGTCGGCGTGGGCCGCGCTCGGAATCATTCTCAACGCCGGATACTTCCTGTGGCTTTACCAGCGAATGTTCTTCGGCACGATCGACAACCCGAAGAACGAGCTGTTGCGGGATCTCAAGCCGCGAGAGTGGGCCTACATGGTGCCGCTGATGATCTTGTCGCTGTGGATCGGCGTCTATCCGAAACCCTTTCTCGAGTACATCCAACAACCGGTTAATGCGGTTGTGAAACAGGTGAGACCGGATTATCAGATTTCGGGAGAGAAACAACCACAGATTACACAGATCCGGTGAAGAGATTTTCACGGATCGATCCGTGTAAATCGTTTTTTGAGATCCTCCAGTCCGTGGTTAATTAATCGATGTTCCTTTTACAAGCAAACGCCACTTCGCTTATTAGCGCCGCCGATCTGCAATTGATTGCGCCGGAGTTGATCCTAACCGCTTGCGCCTGCGTGGCGCTGGTGATGGAAGTCATTCTGCCGTATCGCAAGAGCAAGCTGACGGCGTACTTCTCTTTGATCGGCGTCGCGCTTGCTTTCGTTTCGCTCGCCGTGCAGTGGTGGTACATGGGCAGCGCACTCCCGTTCGACGGCTTCTACGGTATGGTGCGCATCGACGGCTTCGCACTTCTTTTCAAAGCAACGTTCCTGATCGCAGCGGCTTTGGCCATCGGTCTTTCGACGCGCTTCCTCGATATCGAAGGAGAACAGCACGGCGAATACTATTCGCTGATTCTCTTCGCCACTGTCGGCATGATGTTCATCGCCTGCGGTTATGATCTCATCTCGCTCTACATCAGTCTCGAGTTGATGGCGCTCACGTTCTACGTTCTCGTTGCTTTCACGAAGCGCGAGAAGAGGTCGAACGAGGCGGCGATGAAATACTTTTTGCTCGGCGCGTTTTCATCAGGCATCCTGCTCTACGGCATGTCTTTGCTCTACGGCATCGCCGGCTCAACTAACATCGGCGACATCGGTACCAGCATTTCAGATTTAGTCGTGAAAATTGACAGAGCGAAGGAAGCAGCAAAAGCCACAGGCGCCCTGGAAGATCCAATCACGGGCCTGAGGCTGCTCATGCTGTTCGGCATGATTGCGCTCAGCGCCGGACTGTTCTTCAAAATCGCCGCAGTGCCGTTTCATATGTGGGCGCCGGACGTTTACGAAGGCGCGCCCACCTCAGTTACCGCATTTCTCTCGACGGGCTCTAAGGCCGCGAGCTTCGCCTTGTACTGGCGCATCTTCAGCGTGGCGCTGGAAGGCATGCGCACCGATTGGGCGCCGCTTCTCGGACTGGTCGCTGCGATAACGATCATGGTGGGCAACTGGGCCGCGGTCACGCAGGAAAACTCAAAACGGCTGCTCGCTTACTCTTCAATCTCGAATGCCGGTTACCTGTTGCTCGGCTTGATTGCCGGTAACCTTTACGGCTACCTCGGCCTGATCATTTATCTCTTCGTCTACACGTTGATGAACATGGGTGCGTTCGGCGTCATCATCAGTTTGCGACGCCGCGGCATCATTGGCGACAACGTCGACGATCTCACCGGCCTCGGCCAAAAGGCGCCCTTCATGGCCGCGATGATGGCGATCTTCATGTTGTCTCTCGGCGGCTTGCCGATGACCGGCGGTTTCATGGGCAAGTACTTCCTGTTTGGCGGCTTGATCCAGCGCGGCGCCACGGATCACAAAAACTGGTATTACTGGCTGGCGGGTTGGGCCATCATCAACACCGTCGTCTCCTTCTACTACTACGTGCGTTTCATCAAGGTGATGTATCTCGGCGATCGTATCGCCGACAACAGGCCGCTCGCGCTCTCACCGGCGTTGCAGACGGCGCTCGTCGCTTCTCTCATCGGCATAATCGTCATCGGTATCTATCCGCAACCTTTCATTCAGCTCGCACAGGATTTGATCGAGCCCCTCGTTTCCATAGGCGCCGTTGCGCCGAAGTGATCGCCCGGCGTGTATCTCTACTATTTCCTCGCCGCCCTCGCTTGCTGGTTTGGTCTCCAATCGTTACTGAGCGGGATCCGTTTTGCCGCGTACATGTGCCGTGAAACGAACCGGGCGATTCCGGATTACCAACCGTTTGTTTCTGTGATTGCGCCGGGCAGAGGAGTCGAACCCGGTTTGGCGGACAATCTCCGGCCGCTGCTCATGCAGGAGTATCCGCGGTATGAAGTTCTATTTGTTTTCGACGCGGCGGATGACCCGGCGGTTCAGGTTGTCGAACAGATAAGCGGCGGATTTTCGCGGATGGCCAGAACGATCATCGCTGGTCCAGCGACTGACAGTGGGCAGAAGGTCCACAACCTGCGCGTTGCGGTCACGCACATCGATGCGAAATCAGAAGTGCTGGTCTTTGTCGATACGGATGCGCGGCCTGCGAAGAACTGGCTGGCGCAACTGGTCGCGCCGCTTGCTGATGAGACGCTTGGCGCTTCGAGCGGTTATCGCTGGTTTGTTCCGGTTCGCGGCAGCTTTGCGTCGAGGCTACGTGGCGTTTGGAATGCGTCGATTGCTTCGGCGCTGGGCGCGGACACGACAAAGAACTTTTGTTGGGGCGGCTCGACTGCAATTCATCGCGCGACGTTTGAACGCCTCGGCGTCAGCGAACGCTGGCGCGGCACTGTGTCAGACGATTTCACGATCACGCGCGTTCTGAAAGAAGCGAACCTGCCGGTGCACTTCACACCCAACTGCCTCGTCCCTTCAGTAGGTGATTGTGATCTTCACGAGCTGTTCGAGTTCACAACGCGCCAGGTCAAGATCACACGCGTCTACGCGTCGCATCTTTGGCTTCCGTTACTCCTCGGTTCTGCGCTCTTCGTCATCGCCTTCTTCGGCGGCCTCATTCTGATCGGCTTTCATCCGCGTTCATTCGCGGTTTATGTTTTTCCGTTAGTCATCTTCACACTCGGCGCAGCCAAATCTTTCATCCGCTTCCGTGCGGTCTCCAGTGTCGTCCGAACTTCACGCAGTGATCTCGCAGCCCACATCTTTCTCTGGCCCATCGCTTCGCTGCTCTATCTCTACAACTGCATCGTTGCCGGGTTCTCGCGCCGCATCAGTTGGCGCGGCATCACCTATGAATTGAAATCACCCAACGAAGCTGTCATTATCTCTCGAGACTCCTAATGCCCAACAAAGCCGTCCAGTTTGTGCAGTTGCTCCGATCGACGAAGCACGAAAAGCGTCTCGGCACGGTGATTCTTTTCGTCACTTCGCGCTGCAACGCCTTCTGCCAGACGTGCTTTTATCACGAAGAGTTGAACCAGCCGGGCGACCTGACGTTCGCGCAGATCGAAA
>DASSEB010000007.1:0-28948 GCA_035696765.1 Pyrinomonadaceae bacterium
CCCAGTGCCGCTCGACGAGAAGTGTCCGGTCGATGGTGCGCAACTGGTGAAGCGCGTGGGCCGCTTTGGCGAGTTTATTTCGTGCTCGAACTATCCGAAGTGCAAATACATCAAGCAGGAGACTGTCGGCGTTTCGTGTCCGCGGCCGGGTTGTAAGGGCGAGATTGTCGTAAAGAAATCGAAACGCGGCAAAGCGTTTTATGGGTGTTCGGAGTATCCGAACTGCAACGTCGTCTACTGGGACAAGCCTGTGCTCGAAACGTGCCCGCAGTGTAACGCGCCGTTCTTGTTGGAGAAGACGACGAAGAAGCAGGGAACGTTTCGTTACTGCGCGAACGAGGACTGCGGGTATCGATCAAATGAAGCTCCCGAACCAATTGTAAAACCACCCACCACACGCCCTTCTCGTTCCGCAACCTAGACTTAGTTTTCGCGGAAAGGCAAGGGAAGATGCAAAGACCACAAACAAAACTTTGCGTCTTTCCTCTGCGCCTTTGCGCCTTTGCGTGAGAATCTCCTAGAATACCGCTTCCATCCCGTCTTCGGACCAACAACTCGAGGAGAACCACCATGATGCTTCGGCGCTATTCAGCCATAGTGCTGCTTCTGATCTTCCTGGCCTCGCCCGCAACGTTACTGCCGCAAACGCAGACGTCCGCACCGGCGCCCGATCCCAACGATCCCATTCAGCGCATCAAGGACGAAGGCATGAAGCGCTCGCAAGTAATGGAGACCCTGAGTTACTTGAGCGACGTCATTGGGCCACGTCTCACAGCCTCGCCCGGCATGAAGCGAGCCAACGACTGGACGCGCGATCAGTTGACTAAATGGGGGCTGCAAAACGCGCATCTCGAAGCCTGGGGTCCGTTTGGCAGAGGCTGGACGTTGAAGAAGTTCTCGGCCCAGGTGACTGAGCCGCTCGACATTCCCCTCATCGCGTATCCGAAGGCGTGGTCGCCGGGTTTGGCCACTCCACTCACAGCCGACGTGGTTTATTTCGACGCAAAAACCGACGCAGATTTCGAAAAGTACAAAGGCAAACTGAACGGCAAGATCGTGTTAACTGCTCCGATGCGCGAAGTGGCCGCGCACTTCGACCCACTGGGCACACGTCTGAATGAAAAAGACTTGCTCACGCTGGCCGACGCGCCCGAGCCACGACAGGGGCCCGGCCGTGCAAACTTCAACAATGCGGCGTTCCGAGCGCTCCAGGAGTTCGCCGGCGCGAGGCTTCGTTTCTTTCTAGCGGAAGGTGCGGCGTTGTTAATCGATCCCAGCCGCGGCGACGGTGGAACTCTGTTTGTCCAGTCAGCGCAAGTGCCGGCGCCGCCGCGCGATCCGAATGCGACGGCTACAGTTCGTCCTACTCCTGTCTACGACAAGAGTGCGCCGAAGACACTGCCGCAACTCGTGCTCGCGATCGAGCACTACAACCGCATCGTGCGCATGTTGCAGGCAGGCGAGCCTGTAAAGATGAATGTCGATTTGTCAGTTGCATGGCAGGACGCCGATCCGATGGGTTACAACACGATCGCCGAGATTCCCGGTACCGATCTCAAGGACGAGATCGTGATGCTTGGCGGTCACATGGACTCGTGGCATTCCGGCACCGGCGCAACCGATAACGCGGCGGGCGTGTCGGTTGCGATGGAAGCAGTGCGGATCATCCAGGCGCTCGGTCTGAAACCGCGACGGACAATTCGTATCGGATTATGGACTGGCGAAGAACAGGGACTACTCGGTTCGCGCGCGTACGTTGCCGAGCACTTCGGCAGCCTGCAAAATCCAGCGACCTCAGCAGCACCTGCAACCGGCGGCGCTAACAGCAACGCCATGGGCGGCGGTGCGGGAAACGGAAACGGAAACGGCACCGCAGCCGCTGGGCCGACACTCGTGACGAAGGCCGAGTACGACAAGCTCAGTGGGTACTTCAATCTCGACAACGGTACGGGCAAAATTCGCGGTGTCTATTTGCAGGGTAATGAAGGCGTTCGTTCACTGTTTCGGCAATGGCTCGCACCGTTCAGAGACATGGGCGCAGCGACGCTCTCCATCTCTAACACCGGCGGCACCGACCACCTGTCGTTTGACGGGATTGGTTTGCCGGGATTTCAGTTTATCCAGGATGAGATCGAATACGACACGCGCACGCACCACTCGAACCAGGACGTGTTCGATCGCATTCAAGCCGAGGACATGAAACAAGCGGCGACGATCATGGCCGCATTTGTTTACCAGACCGCGATGCGTGACGAAAAGCTTCCGCGAAAATCGAGATGACCATCCGTGTGATCCGCGGTTACTTAACCACGGATACACGGATTTATTTTTGATTCCCGCCGCCGGTCATCAGGTACAGCTTCACGTAGCGGCGCAGATCTTCGACGTTGGTCTTGCGGTAGGCGGCGAAGTCGTGCGCGATGCCTTCGTCGGGAAGCGCCAGCAGGATGAACGCTTCCAGTAATCCTTCTTTCTCGAGTTGTCTCAGGACTTGAAGCGAAGGGTCGATGTTTTTGTCGCCCGCCTTCCTGCTCTTTACCGCTTCGAGCGCCCCGCGCAACGCAGCCGCTTCTTCTTTCAGACTGTGCCGGTAAGTCTTTTCAGCGGGATACTCCTTCGCAAACTCTGATTGCCAACCCGCCCTGATCATTCCGTACATCATCCACGCCGCTGCCGCACCACTCTTATCGTTTTTGCCGCCCAGAAGGTTGGCATCCAACGTGATGGTTGTGTCTTTGTCCTTCCGTTGGACGTTCGTAGGAACATCGACTTTCGGATGAGAAAGCGTGACGTGCACTCTCTCGGCCCAATTCAAAAAGCCGGCGCGTGCGAGGCGGTTGTAAGGTTCAGCGATGAAGGCTTCGACAAACTTGTCGCCCGCTTCCGTGACCTTGCCCTGCTTCATCAGTGAATCGCCCCAGTAGCGATAAGCAGTTTCGCGATCCGGGTTGATGGCAACCGCGCGCGCGAACCATTCACACGCTTTCACTTGTTCCGCAGTCTTGAAGTAAACGTTGGCGGTGAAGAGTGCTGCTTCGTAAAGAGCGGGATCGAGGACGAGCGCGCGCTGGTACATCTCAATCGCCTTCGGAAAATCGCCGCCTGCAAAGGCGACCTGGCCTTCACGCATCGCATCGTCCACCTCTTTTTTGGTTTGCGCTGTTGCCGTCAAAAACGCAGCGAGAAGCAGGACGATGAGAATTCCGACTTTTGAAAGTTTAAGCTGGAAGGGCATGGTGGCGGAGAGTCTATCCCTCCGGCCTACGAAAGAGCAAAGTTAAGCCGCGGATTTTCGTAGACTAAACACCATCTGCGTCTATCCGCGGCTAATGAATTAAGTCGGATTGCGTTCGAGCGAGGGCTGATAAGACGGCGACTGGTCACGCGGCGTAGACGCTCCCTGGGTCGTTCGCTTATCTGCATTCGGAAGATAATCCCCAATAAAGTTCCGCAAGGAGGTAATCAGTGCGGGCAAGACCACCGTCTTCGCGGTGTTGGACAACTCCTTCACGACGGCGTCGCCGATGTTTCCCGCTTCCTCCTTGACCTTGTAGAAGGCCGGAGTGCTGGCAACCTTCTGGAAGAAGCCCGGGCCCTCATCATGCGTCCCGTTATCGTGTTTCAGCCGCGGGGTTGGTTGCGGAGCCATTGCAGCCGCTGAACTCCCCAGCATTGCCTGTGAAGAATAGTATTTCGACTCTTCGCCATAACGATCGATCGCCGACGAGTAATCGTAGCGCTCGTCGCCCTTCACGAACGCAGCAACGCAATAGCCCACACAGAAGCCGACTCCCGCTGCGCCGGCGCTCCAGACCACAGGTCGTTTCTTGAATTGCTCACGCCAGTCAAGCGTGTCTTTGACTGCCTGCACCTGATTCGCCACTGTTTCCTTGATCTCCGTTACCGTATTTGAGATTGAATCTCGTGCTTCGCCGAGGCGCCGCTGAAGTTCCTCTTTGGAAGGCTCCTCAGCGGTGTGCTCATGAGCGCGAGCCAGTCCTAGAGTTCGTTCTTCAGCCATTGTTTGTCCTTTCTCAGTTCTGCAACTGTTCTTTGGGGCACCAGCTCCTGCTTGGCCAATCGGTTCTTCATCAGTAACACCACCACGCCTCCGACCAAAAGATAGAAGACGCCGGTTACGACGAAACCTAAAGCATAGCTGGCAGGCTGGCTAAAGTTTGCCTGCGCGAACAGGGTCGAAACTGCGAAAGCTATCGCCACATTCAGCAGCGCAAACCCAACCACTGCGATTACGGCGCCAACCGCAATCATGGTGACCCCACGAGCGTAGGCGCTTGCCTCCTCCTTGATCTCCACCTTGAATAACGCGAGCTGAGAATTGAAGAGATCCATCACATCGTCGCCCAAACGGCTGAAGAGACCTGGCAGGTTTTCAGTATCGGTGCGAGTTGCTAATTCATCAGCTCTTTCATTCGTCGTCAGACTCGTTCTTGGTGCCGCCATTTTGGTTCACCCCCTGTCGGCTTTTTTGGTGACTGTTAGCGCCGGCCCCGGATGACGAGACCCAGCAACATACCTACCGCTGCCGAGATGAGCAGTGCCTGGCCTGGTTTTTGGCGGGCGTATTCCTTCGCGTTTTCCGCGAGCTCGCCGAGGTCCGCATTCTGCAACTCTTTGATCTTGTCGCCGGCGACGGAAAGCTTGTCGCTGACATAGTCCTTGGCCTGCGTCGCCGCTTCAGAAACTTTCTGGCCGTACTCTTTGGCCGTCTGTGATAGAGCGGCCGCGGTGCCGGTGCCTGTTGTGCCGGTAGTGCCTAGTGATGAGCCGGTTGAACCGGTTGATCCCATCGAACCTGTCCCGCCGGTTGTGCCGGTTGATCCCGTGGATCCCGTTGTTCCTGGTGTGCGGGTGGTCCCTTCGTTGATGCTTCCATTCTCTGGCATGTCGAAATACTCCTTCTTAAATAAAATTGGAAATTGGGCTAGTAATGATCGAGCAAGATTTGTGCCGACAAAATATCGGGAAAAGTTGGTTTTCTGCTCACAGGCTTGTTGCGAAAGGGTACGGCGGGGTATGAAAAGCCTCAGTGACAGATCGGGATCAGTACAACAGGTTAGTAGCCACAGATTTCACCGATTCTGATCCGTGTTATCAGTAAAATCCGTGGCTTCTGCTTGCCATCCAAAGAGTGCTTGACAGCATCTGAATCCGGTGGTAAGTAAGTACTTACTTTATGGGTCGGTGAAGGGAATATAGAGCAGACTTGAGCAAGCAGATGACAGTGGAGGGCGCGACCGGTAGCGCGCGAATGGCCGGCGAAGAGCGCCGGCTTCAGATTTTAGCGGTTGCTGTAAGCCTCTTTTCCGAAAGAGGTTTTCGCGGGACCACGACCAAGGAGATCGCCCAAGCGGCGGGCGTCTCCGAGGCCATGGTCTTTCGACACTTCGCCACCAAAGAAGAGCTCTACGCCGCCATTCTCGATCACAAAGCGTGCTCGGGTGGCCGGTTTGAGCCGGCGGAGATGGCTGCCGACGGCATCGAGCGCAAAGACGATCGCGCGGTCTTTGAATCGCTCGCGCTCGGCGCTCTCAATCACCACGAAAACGATCCGGAGTTTCAGCGGTTGCTGCTCCACTCGGCGCTCGAAAAGCACGAACTCGCGCAAATGTTCTTCGACGAGTTTGTCCGTCGAGTTTATGACTTTCTTGGTGGTTACATTCGCGAGCGCCAACGCGAAGGCGCGCTGATCGAAATGGATCCCGCGATCGTGGTGCGCTGCTTCATCGGCATGGTGATGCACCACTCGCTCAACAACAATCTCTGGGACCCGAAACGTCGTTTGCTGAACATCTCCAACGAGAGCGCGGCAAAACATTTCACTGACATTCTTTTGAATGGCATTACTGCGAAGACAACGAATAACTAAAACACATGCAATCTCAAGGGAAATTAAAGTTTATCGCTCTCATCCTGTTGCTGCTCGCCGCGAGCGTTTTCGTGGCGTCGTGCGGCGGCTCGAGGGCGAATGTCAGAAAAGAGGAACCAGCGAGAACCGCGCAACCTGTGGCCGTGGACGTCACGACTGCGGCAGCAATTCAGCGTGACCTGCCGCGCTTTTTCGAGGCGACGGGCAGTCTTGCCGGTGACCAGCAGACGGACGTTGCTCCGCAAACGGCGGGTAAAGTCGTCGCAGTTGGTGTTGACATCGGCAGTCCGGTCAGGCGCGGTCAGATGCTCGTGCGTCTCGACGAGTCGGAATTGAAACTACGGGTCGATCAAGCGGCGACGCAAGTCGCGCAGGCGAAGGCTGCGGTCAGGCAGGCTGAAGAAAAGATCGGCCTGCGGTCGGGCCAGTCTTTCGATCCGAATCGAGTCGCCGAAGTAGCAGCCGCCAGAGTTGCGTTAGAACTCGCCGAAAAGAACCTGCGTCGCGCAGAGAAACTGATCGAGTCTGGCGACGTGTCGCGTTCTTTTTACGATGACCAGCGCGCCCGGCGGGACCAATTGAAGGAGCAGTACGACGTCGCGGTGGCGCAGGCGCGCCAGAACTATGCGGGCGTCGATGTGGCGCGCACAAACGTCGCGAACGCGGAGTCGCAGCTCGCTATTGCTCGCAAGAATCTTTCATACGCGATTATTCCGTCGCCAATCGATGGCATTGTGTCTGAGCGAACAGCGGATCTCGGTGAATATGTTTCACCGCAGCAGAAAGTCGCGACAGTCGTTCGCATAAACCCATTGCGCATGCGCATCGATATTCCCGAGCAGGCGATTCCGGAAGTGCGCGTGGGCCAGTCAGTGTCGATCACGACGAGCGCGTGGCCTGACAAGAATTTTGCTGGACGCGTGGCGCGGATCGCTCCGAACGTCTCTGCAACCTCGCGCACGTTGACTGTGGAAGCGGAGATCGAGAACAGCAGCGGCGCGTTGAAGCCCGGCCAGTTCGCGACGGTGCGAATTCTACAGGAGCGCGCGGCGCCCGCGGTGCTTGTTCCCGCCCGCGCACTTATTAACGAAGCCGGCGTGAGTCGTGTGTTCGTGATTAAGAACGGTCATGCCGAGCAGCGCCTCGTGCAGATAGGACAGGCAGAAGGCGACCTGATTGAAGTGAAGTCAGGCGTTGCGGCGGATGAGCAGGTTGCGACGAGCAATCTCGAACAGTTGAGCGACGGGATCGCCGTAAGGCAGTAGCCATCTTTGTAAATCTTTATGCAAAAACTCGCTGAAATTTGTGTACGCCGTCCAGTGTTTGCGACGATGTTGATTCTCAGTCTGACTGTCGTCGGGCTGTTCTCCTACAAGTCGCTGGGGGTCGATCTCTTTCCAAAAATCGACTTGCCGACAATCACTGTGACGGTAGTGAACCCCGGCGCGTCGCCGCAGGAGATCGAGACTGAAATCACTGATCGGGTTGAAGGCGCAGTCAACACGATCTCCGGCATCGATGAGTTGCGCTCAACGTCAGTTGAAGGTGTTTCGCAGGTCTTCATTACCTTCCTGCTCGAAAAGAACCCTGACATCGCAGCGCAGGAAGTCAGAAACAAGATCGATCTGATCGTCAACGATCTTCCGGTTACCGCTGAACAACCGATCGTGCAAAAGCTCGACACCGACGCCGCGCCGGTCGTCCGCATTGCAGTCTCTGCACCACGTTCGCTGCGTGAAGTCACAGAAGTTGCGGACAAGAAAATCAAGCAGCAGATCGAGTCGATCAACGGCGTGGGCGACGTGCAGATTGTCGGCGGCCGGCGGCGCGAGATCGAGATCTGGGTGGATCCTGACAAGATGCGCGCGTTCAACGTTACCGTCGCGCAAGTCGCCGATGCTGTGCGTGCACAAAACCTGGAAGTCCCGGGTGGCCGTGTCGACGAAGGCGCACGCGAGCTGACGGTGCGCACGATGGGCCGGATCATCGAGCCCTCTGAATTCAACAATCTCGTCGTTGCGAATCGCGGCACTTACGCGGTCAAACTCAGCGACGTTGGTTACGCCGAAGACGGCGCGGAAGAACCACGCACTGAAGCACGTTTGAACGGCCAGCCGGCTGTTACGTTGATCGTTTCGAAGCAGTCAGGTCAGAACACCGTGGCGGTTGCGGACGCCGTGAAGCAGCGTTTGCTCGAGCTCGGCAAGACGTTGCCGCCGGGCTTCAAAACCGAAGTTGTCGGCGACCAGTCGATCTTCATCAAAGCGTCGATTGAAGCGATTCAAACTCACTTGATCGAAGGCAGTATTCTCGCCGCGATCGTCGTGTTCGTATTCTTGTGGAGCTTTCGTTCAACGCTCATCGCCGGCCTTGCGATTCCGACTTCGCTCATCGCCACGTTTGGCTTGATGGCGGCGATGGGCTTCACGCTCAACAACATCACGATGCTGGCCCTCACGTTGATGGTCGGTATCGTGATCGACGACGCTATCGTCGTCCTTGAAAACATCTTTCGCTTCATCGAAGAGAAAGGTATACCGCCGTTTCAGGCGGCCATTGAAGGCACGAAAGAAATCGGTCTGGCCGTCATGGCTACGACCCTCTCGCTTCTGGCCGTGTTCCTGCCGGTCGGTTTCATGGGCGGAATCGTCGGCCGGTTCATGTCGTCGTTTGGTTTGACGTCGTCGTTTGCGATCGCCGTGTCGCTGCTGGTGTCGTTTACGCTCACGCCGATGCTCGCGGCACGATTGATCAAGCGCAGCGACGATGAGAAGGAACGCGCACTCGAAAAACACACCGAGCCTGCCGATCACGGTTCAAAACAATCGCGCTTTTATCGTCCTGTCGACGCAACGTACACGAAGTTGTTGACGTGGTCCATGCGTCACCGCTGGGCCATCGTACTCGCTTGCGTGATCGTGATCGTGAGCATCGTTCCGCTCTTCATGTTCGTCGGTAAAAACTTTCTGCCGGTGGACGATCAAGCACAGTTCGAGATCAATGTGCGCGCGCCCGAAGGGTTTACGCTTCCGGCGACTTCGACCCTGGCTGAACGCATCGCGGTCGATCTGCGCACCCTGCCGGGAGTGACAGACACGCTAACGACCATTGGCGGTGGTCAGCAGGAGCAGGTCAATACCGCTTCCATTTACGTGAAGATGACGCCCATCGAGGAACGGAAAGTCACGCAACAGGATCTCATGGTGCGCGCGCGCAATGAAGTGCTTGCGAAGTATCAGAAACTTTATCCGGGACAGTTGCGAACGAGCGTGCAGCAGGTCGCCGCGATCTCGGGCGGCGGATTTCGCAACGCCGATATTCAGTACGTGATCGGCGGTCCGGATCTCGACAAGCTCACCAAGTACTCAGACGCGCTGCTTGCGAAGATGAAGACCATTCCCGACGTGGTCGACGCCGACTCGACGTTGATTAGCGGTAAACCGGAATTGCGTGTGGTGATCGATCGCGCGCGCGCGGCAGATTTGGGTGTCAGAGTTGGCGACATTGCGCAAGCGCTGAACTCGCTTGTCGCCGGTCAGAAAGTCTCGACGTTCAATGCGGGCACTGATCAGTACGACGTGCGTGTTCGTGCGGTGGGAGAGTTTCGCACAAGCGTCGAAGGCTTGAAGCGCATGATCGTGTCGTCGACGAAAGTTGGCTGGGTAAGTCTCGACAACCTGGTGCGTGTCGACGAGGGAACTGGACCGTCCGCCATCGATCGCTTGAACCGGCAGCGGCAGGTGACGTTGCTCGGCAACATTCGTCCAGGCGGTTCGCAGGCGGCGGTCATTCAGCAGATGAACCAGTTTGCGAAGGAGATCAAAATCGATCCGGCCTATTCGACAGGATTGGCGGGCCGCTCGAAAGAGCTCGGGCGCGCGGGTTATTACTTCGGACTGGCGTTCCTGCTGTCGTTCGTCTTCATGTACATGGTATTGGCGGCGCAGTTTGAATCGTTTATTCACCCGGTGACGATCTTGCTGACGCTGCCGCTCGCGATTCCCTTCGGCATTCTTTCGCTGTTGATGACCGGGCAAACGGTGAACATCTTCTCCGGGCTCGGATTGCTGTTGCTGTTCGGTGTGGTCAAGAAGAACGCGATCCTGCAGATCGATCACACGAACCAGTTGCGCGCACGCGGCATGGAGCGGTTTGAAGCGATCGTTCGCGCAAACCGAGATCGTTTGCGGCCGATCCTGATGACGACGATCGCGCTCGTGGCGGGCATGTTGCCGTTGACGCTGTCGACTGGTCCAGGTGCGGGGACGAATAGATCGATCGGCGTGCTGGTGGTGGGCGGACAAACGCTCTGCTTGCTGCTCACACTGTTGGCGGTGCCGGTGTTTTATTCACTATTTGACGACCTGGCGAGAAGTCGTGTGTGGGGGCGGATCAGAGTCGGAGTGGATGGAGTGTTTGGGCGTATGCGGCGGCGTGTGGCGAGTGCCACCGCGTCGTTGTTTGGGTTGGTTTCGAAGCAGTAACCACGGATTACACGGATTACGAAGACACGGATTTATACGGATAGGAAGAGTGATGCGTAAGAGAGTTTTGTTAGTGATTATTTTTGCGTTGGGCATGTGTTCGGTTGTAACTGCCCAAGAGCCGTCGCAGATGCAGCAGTTGCAAGTACCCGCGATCGCGCCTGATTTTCGCGCGCCACAAAAGCCACTGCCGGAGCTGAATCGAGTTGGTATCGATGTGAATCAGCAGCGCCCGTTGTCTCTGCGCGAGGCGTTGGCGATGGCGCTGGAAAATAACAAGGACATCGAAGTAGCGCGCGAGAATGTGAGAATCGCTGAGTTTGATCTGCTGGGCGCGAAGGGCGTTTACGATCCGCGAATAGTCACGACCGCATTTTACGAACGCGCTGAAAACCCGATCTCGAGTTTCCTCAGCGGTGGCCGGAATGGTTCCACCGTGCAAAGCGACTATAGCGGCACCGCGCGACTGGAAGGACAGTCGCCCTTCCTCGGCGGCAATTATCGTCTGGATTTCTCGTCAGTGAGGTTGACCACGAACAACCAGTTTACTGCGCTGAATCCGCAGTATCCGACCGCGCTGACGTTCAGTTACACGCAGCCGCTGTTGCGTGGATTGAAGTTTGACAACAATCGCCGCCAGATCGAGATCGCGCGGAAGAACCTTTCGTTAACTGATGCGCAGTTTCGCCAGCGCGCGATCGACACGATCACTAACGTGCAGCGCGCGTACTGGGATCTCGTCTTCGGGCTGCGCAGTCTGCAAGTGCAACGCGAGGCAGTCACCGTTGCACGCACGCAGCTCGAACACAACAAGCGGCTGGTCCAGGAAGGACAACTCGCGCCGATCGACGTCGTGGCCGCGGAAGCGCAAATCTCGACTTACGAGCAGGGTGTGTTCAGCGCGCTCGAGGGCGTCTCACGCGCTGAGAACAATTTGAAGAACTTAATTGCACAGGATCAGAAGGCGCCTATTTGGAGCGAGTCGCTCGTGCCGAGCGATCCGGTTGATCTCGCGGTCCCTGAAGTCTCGCTTCCGGACGCGTTGAAAACTGCGATGGAGAATAGGCCGGAGTTGCAGCAGTCAAACGTGTTGCGCGAGATCAATCAGATCGATCAGCGCTACTTCAAAGAGCAGACAAAACCCGGCATCGATCTGGTCGGAACGTATGGACTCACCGGCCTCGCCGGTTCGATCAGCTCGGGCGTCAATCCGTTTACGGCGTCGAATTTGGAAGTGCGGGAACGCATCAATGAACTCTCGAGGCGTTCGGGACTGCCTGAGCTGCCGGATGTGCCCGTGCAGACGCTCTCACCGGAGTTGCTCGGCGGCTACAATCAATCGCTGCAGAACCTGCTCGCGAATCGTTACAACAACTTCAGAGTCGGCGTGCAGATCAGTTTGCCGCTGCGCAATCGCACGGCAGAAGCGCAGTTGGGCCGTTCGCTGGTTGAAGGCGAGCGAATCGGAACGCAACGCGAACAACTCGAGCAGACAATTCAAGTCGACGTTCGCAATGCGTTGCAAGCGATGCGGAGTGCTGAAGCGCGTCTACGCGCAGCAGTAGCGACGCGTGAAGCGAACGAGCAGCAGTTTGCGAGTGAGCAAAGAAAACTGGACGCCGGGCAGTCCACGGTATTTCTCGTGTTGGAACGGCAGAACGCGTTGACTGAGGCGCGCGGCCGCGAGTTGCAGGCGCAAACGGATCTGAACAAGGCTATCGCTGATCTACAACGAGCCACGGGCAATGCGTTGAGAGTCAACAGTATCGTCGTGCGCAGCCACTAAAAAATAAACTCGCAACTTACTTTAACTTCAGCCTGGTCCACAAGGGCCAATGGTCCGAAACTTTAATTTCGCGATCGATACCAAAACTCGCAGCTTCCAGACCGCGGAGCCAAATCCAATCCAACTCGAGTTCAATTGGCATAAACAGAACGCGACGTCTGAACGTTGGCTCTTCGCCAAACGGCGTCTTCAACCCGGCGTCTGAGAAGAATTTGATCGTCTTGCGACCTGCACCCGCCTCCCACGTATTAAGATCACCCGTGATGATCGCGGGCATGTTTGATGGATACTGCGCGAGGTCCTGTAAGACGGCTTTGAACTGTTCCAGCTTTTTATCAAAAGGAATTCTGGTTTCCGCGTGGGCCGTGTAGATTCGCCACGCGCGCTTGTCGATCTCGACAGTTGCACCGAGCGCCACGCGACGACGCTTATTCGGACCCTCGTGCGGTAACACGATGCGACGCACGTCCGAGAGAGGATAGATACTCAGAATCGCAACACCGGTTTCTTCCTCGTCATCCGGCTTTGCGGCCGGGGGCGCAGCCCACGCGTAGTGCAGTCCCAATTCCTGAGCGATCGTTTTGGCTGTGTTGCAGTTGCCGCTGCGTTGCTTGCTTCTATCCACTTCCTGGAGCCCGAGGATCGCAGCGCCGCCAATCTCCGAATCCTCCTTAAAGAATTTTATGAGCAACTTAAGATCATCGCCGCTGCGCCAACGAATGTTGTAAGAGACGATCTTGATCTCGGTCGTGGTGGAAGGTTGTCGTAACCTCTGGGCTTTTCCGGATTCGAGTAAGGGCACGTCCTTGTTTGGGAAGAGTAAAAACAGTATGACGAGTAGAAGTGCTCTGATCATTTATGGTCTACCTTTGACGCGATAACATGATTATACTTCACCCATGAGTCCGACCGAGACCCAACTCGACGTGCTTGCAGTTTTTTCACATCCTGACGACGCGGAGTTGTCAGTTGCCGGAACACTTCTCAAACTCAAATCTCTCGGTTATCGCACGGGCGTTTGCGATCTCACGCGCGGAGAAATGGGCACACGCGGCACGCCTGAGATTCGCGCCAAAGAAGCACTCGAAGCGGCGCGCATCATGAAACTCGACCTGCGCGTGAATCTCGATCAGCCCGATGGACACGTTTGGGCTTCCGAAACTGCGCGCACTGCCTTCGTCCGAGTGCTGCGCACACACAAACCAAAGGTGCTGCTCACTACGCACGAGGACGATCCACATCCCGATCACGCGAACACGTCAGTCATCGTCAGGCAAGCGGCGCGTTTGGCGACGATGAGACGTTACGACGAAGAGTCGGGATTAGCGCCCGTTCCGATGCCCGCAATCATGCATTCGCTCTTTTCGCGACGCATCGTGCCGTCGTTTGTCGTCGATGTATCCGAGTTTGTAGATGAGAAGATGTCCGCGATCAACGCTTATGCTTCGCAGTTTTACAGGGCAGACTCTACAGAGCCTGCGACGAGAATAAGCCAGCGCGGCTTTCTTCAGGAGATAGAAGTACGGATGGGATATTTCGGATCGTTGATTGGAGTGGCCGCCGGCGAGCCGTTTTACGTGCGCGAGGCATTGAACGTCGACGATCCCCTGGCCCTCCTGACACGCCCCATGAATATCTATTCTTAGCCACAGAAAGGCACAAAAAGCACAAAAGCGGTTCTGCTCATTCTTGTGCCTTTTGTGCCTCTTTGTGGCTGGTGTTCTTCGGCTCGAGTATCGCCCGCGCGATCGCGATCGTGGCGACAGCGCGCGGCCCCTCGCCCTGAAAACCGCGCGCCAGCTCAACTGCTCGATCGTAATCCTGTTCCGCCAGGCCCCTGAAGATTCCTTCCAGATCGAACTCCGGAACATCGCTGGTGTGTACGGACGACTGGCTATTGCTTTGAAACTTGAAAACCATCTTGCCGTCTTCGCCGGTAAATCCTTCCGCGGAGTTCGCCGCTTTCACTGCGTCAAACGTCGCATCCCAAACACGTGGCGTATCGACAACCTTCAGCGCGTTCGCGACTGCAATCAATCCTTGTGGCAGCGCAGGATCTGAACCTTCGATGCGGCGCGCTTCGTTCGCTGCTTCGTCGACGATCTCGAGCGCCTTGTCGCGATCAGTCTGCGCGAGAATCTTGGCGCACTCGGTCAGCACCCAGGTTTTCTGAATGTGTGTCAACTCTCCTTTTCGCGCCAGCTCCAAAGCTTGATCCGTGAGTTTCTTCTTCACTGCATACATTGCAAGCGAGCCATCGATATAAGCCTGTCCGTCTTTGCGCGCCTCTGAGTCTTCCACTTTGCCGATAAAATCACGTGCTCTCATGTCGCCCTTTCCCGCAGCCATGAAAGCCAGGTCTATGTAGAGTGCATCGCGTTCAGCGGAAGTCTTCGCTCGCTCGATACGATCGAGCAAATCCTGTTCTCGATCGGCAGCGGGCTTGTCCGGCTTCACTCCCTTATTCAGCCAATCATCGTCCTCGCGTCGTGTATCTTCCGAGATAAGTGTATTCAGCGCATTCAAGTGCGCTCGAAGAGATTCGACCATCGCCGCCGGCGCCGACTCCTCGAAGAAGGGCAACAAACGTTTAATGACGAGAAATTTTCCGTCGACGCCTGGCGTGCTTTGATCCTGTCCCGGCTGCGGCAAGGGCCGCAACAGGATTGCCGCTGCTGTTTGAAAGAATGCTGCACGCAATTCAGGTGAGACTGAGGCGGGCGTGATCTTCGAAGTCATCTGCGACGTATTCGCGCCTTTGCCAGTGAACGTCATGAACAAGTGAGGCGTGAAAATGTACGATGAGAGTAGTGAGACGGTATTCGCATCGGCTTGCGCATTGTTGGTTGAACTGGTTAGCAGCGCAGCATAACGAGAATCGGCCGCAGTTGCGTTCTTTTCCCGCAGATCTGAAAGGAAGTTAATGCCCTCGATGCTGACGACTGTCAGTGCCGGGCCGGCAAACTCGAGTGCGTGCTCAGTGTCGCCTGCGTTGAGTAATTCTTTCGCGACGGACAAACGTTGAGTCATCGCCTCCGGCAAATTTCCGGGTCTTCGGTTCTGGTTCGTGGCTGAATTTGCGGCCTCGAGTTTTTGAATTCTCAGCTTCTCGAGGAACTCTTCGCCGAGCGCTCGATCGCGCCGTGCCGCAAGCCGCAACACTTCACGACGCACGTTCGGTGGTAAGTTGACTGCGTAACCACCGCCCGTTCGAGTTTTCTGTTGCTGGATCTCTTCCTGAAGTTTCCTGTCGTTCTCGAGATCGGAAGTCTCAGCGGCCTCCCATGCTTTGCGAAACAAGAGTCGACCTTGTTCCGGATCGACTTGCCAGAGCGCGTCTGCAATTCGCGCGAGGGACCGCGCACGGAGCGTTTGATCGTGGAAACTGCGTGCGTCGGTTGAGAGCGATACGAGGAGCGCGCGGGCTCGTGCACGGCGTTCTTTCAGTTCGGCATCTGCTTCGACGGATGCGGCCGGCTTTTTCGCAGCGGGTTTCGCCGGTGCCGCTTGTTTCTCATTCGATTGCCCGTGCGCGATCGTTGCGAATAAAAACAAACATATGAGACTTATGGATTTCATCTTCGTTTGTCCCGACAATTAATTCCCAACGGCCGCTGAAGCCTTTCGGTTCTCGAGCACGGAGCGCGCGATGGCAAGTGTTGCCACCGCTCGCGGAGCTTCGCCCGTGAGTGTTTTTGCGAGTTGAATCGCTCGCATGAGATCGGCGCGTGCAAGATGACGGAAAGCCGACAGCAAATCAAAATCTTCAGCACTGCTGTTGGTCATCACCGTCATGAACTTGGTTTGCAGACGCGCGGAGATGCGGCTGTCTTCACCCGTAAAATCCTCCGCACCGTTTGCTGCTTTGACGACTTCGCTTAACGTCTCCCACGCACGTACGCGATCGATCTCTGCCAAACCGACAGCGACCGCGGTCAACGCCCTCGCACGATCCGGATCGCTCCCACTGATGCGACGACTCTCGGCCAGCGCCTCCTCGAGTAGATCGACAGCTCGCGAACGTTCAGCAGCAACCACCAGTTTAGCGGCGCTGGTGAGCGCCCAAACTTTCTGAATGCTGGTGAGATCCCCCGTCTTCACCATGCGGACTGCTGCATCGGCGTCTTTATTTCGAATGGCAGCCTGCGCGAGTTGGAAATCAGTGTACGCTTTAACGCTCTTTCGCAACTCGGTGTTCTCGATCTTGTCGACGAGATCTCTAGCGCGTGGATCACCGCTCTCAATCAGCGCAACCGCATAGTCAGCGTAAATCGCATCACGATCCTCCGACCTGCTTGCGTGGTCCAGACGTTCCTGCATGCGCTGGTAAGGATCGCCCTCTGACGATTCGGGCTGAATTCCGACTGTGACGGCGCGATTTTCGCCTTGCTGCGCGTTCGTTGGTACGTATGAGGCGAGCGCAGTCATTTGCGTGCGTAAGCCGGGCGCGAGATCGGCTGCGTACTGTTCGAAGAGCGGAAGCAGTCGTTTGATAATCAAGTACTTTCCAGTCTGGCCCGAGGTAGTGCGGTCCTGATCCGGTGCGGGCAGAGGTTGCATCAGGATTTGAAAAGCGACTTTGAGAAAGTTGTTTCGCAGGGTCGCATCGATAGCGGGCGGAGGAGTCGGACCTCGTTGCCGATTTTGATTGGCGCCGCCATTCGGTTCAAACGTGATGTATAAAAACGGCGTGAACAAATATGACGAGAGGCCGGAAACTGTATTCGCGTCGGAGTTTGGATCGCGAGCCGCTCGCGCAAGCAGGCTCGTGTAAGCGGCATCTGCGACCTGCGCGTCCTTTTCACGCAGTGCGGAAAGAAAAAAGATCGTGTCCACGTTGACCGAGTCGAGCGCCGGTGTCGCAAACTCGATCGCGCGCTGGACCTCACCGTCTTCGACCAGCCTGCGCGCCAGTTGCAGACGTTGCGACGCACCGAGACGAGTGCCTGAGTTACGGCGTTGATCGGCGGCGGCTTCAGTGCGTTCTTTCTCGGCCGCTTCGTCAAGGACTTTGAGAAACTCCTCGCCGAGTTTCCGATCGCGTTTCGCGACGAGCCGCAGTACCTCGCTGCGCAAATCCGGGCCGCCACGAATCACGACTGGTCTACGTTCGTTCTCCAGTTGTTTCATTTCGTCCGCACGTTTTCTGGCGGCTTCGACGTCGGCTGCTTCAGCCGCTTCCCACGCGCGTCGAAAAAGTTCACGAGCACGGTCAGGATCGGTGTCCCACAGGACGTCGGCGGCGCGTGCCTGGACACGGGCGCGGCGCGTCTGGTCTTTGAAACTGCGCGCCTCGTCGGCGAGCGTGATGACGAGAGAGATTGCCACCGTCCGTTGCTGCGCTGCTTCCGCGTCAGCTTCTTCGGTATTGGGTTTGGGTTTCTTCGTTTGAGCGGACAGACTAAGGCAGAAAACCAGCGTCAAGGCGAGAACGCGCAAGGGAAAGGGCATAGTTCACTCCTGTTGAGCGGCAACGCAGGATGGGAATAGCCGGACGGTTCACACGCATGACGAACGCGTGAGTTCCAGAAAGAATGGGACAGGATCCTGTCAATTAAACCGCGATCACTTCGAGCTCAGGATCCACTTCCTGTTTCAACATGCTCTCGATCGCCATCAGCGTCCCGGTGAGGGAACTGGGACAACTCCCGCATGCGCCCTGATAACGAATGCTCAACGTGTGATCACTCAGTCCGAGCACTTCAAGATAACCGCCATCGCCCATCAAGGCCGGTCTGACTTTCTCGTCCAGAATCTCGTTGATTTGCAACAAGCGCGGGTCGTCGCTGGTCAATGCCGCTATTGGACCACCAACCGCCGCCGCTGCCGCCGCCGCTCCGGAAGAACTCACGGCCTCCGTTGCTCGAATCGGCACGGCCAGCGCGGGTAAAAGTTCATCCCAATCGGCTTCGTCATCTTTCTCGACTGTGATCATCCGGTCCATGTAAAAAACTGAGACAACATGGCCAACGTCAAACAGCGACTTCGCCAATGGATCGTTCTCCGCGAGTTCCGCTGAACCATACTGCCGCGCTACGCCATTGCTGACCGCCTCGCGAAGGATAAATTTCACCGCATTCGGATTCGGAGTTTCTTCGATATCACTAATCTTAGGCATTGCATCCTCACTTTGTTTTGCCGTCACATTATACCGTTTTTGGCGAGTACCCGCAGTGAGCCGGAGAGCGTGAAAGTTAACGCCTATCTGCGGGCTAAATGTTTCTTATAGAAAAGCTGACGCCGGGTTGCAGTAATCATTGCTAAAAATCCGAACCGAGCATATACTCCCGCCCTCACTTGCCCCCCCTCTCAGAAGGTGAGTCAAGTTGAGATAGAGGCAGGCGATAGCGAGGGTCGCCTGCCTCTAACTTTGTCGGCCAGTTGTCAGTGGTCACTGGTCAGTTGTAATGTCGTACTACTGACACGTCATGAACATCGGCATCACGGTTTATCCTACCTACGGCGGCAGCGGTATTGTTGGCTCTGAACTCGGTAAAGAGCTCGCTGCACGCGGACACACAGTTCACTTCATCTCTTCTGCATTGCCGACTCGTTTGACGGAGCTCAACGAGCGCGTGCGTTTTCACGAAGTGGAGATGATGTCGTATCCGTTGTTCGAACATCAGCCTTACACGCTCGCGCTCGCCACGAAGATGTCGACTGTCGCCGAGGAAGAGAATCTCGATCTCCTGCACGTTCACTACGCGATTCCACATTCGATCAGCGCGATTCTCGCGCGCGAGTCGCTCAAGCCGAGGCGACGCTTGCCTGTAGTCACCACGCTGCATGGGACCGACATCACGCTCGTCGGCGCAGACAGATCGTATTTGCCGATCACGCGCTACGGCATTGTTCAGTCGGATGGCGTCACGGCAATCTCGCATTATCTGAAAGACGCGACACACGAGATATTTCAGTTCGACGACATCAGGGTCATTCCGAATTTTGTTTGCCAGTACGACTACAGGCGCCTCGAAGTGAGTAGCCTTCGCGAAACCTTGGCGCCGCAGAATGAACCGTTGCTGGTTCACGTTTCGAACTTCCGTCCGGTAAAGCGGCCGGTTGACTGTATTGAGATCCTCGCGCGTGTCTTGAAGAAAGGTTTGAAGACACGCTTGGTGATGGTTGGCGATGGCAGCGAGCGACAGAACGCCGAGCATCGCGCGCGCTGCCTGGGTATTTACGAACAGTGCACGTTTGTAGGGAAGCAGCCGCGCATCGTCGATTATCTTTCGGCTTCCGATGTGCTGTTGTTGCCGTCCGATCAGGAGTCGTTTGGACTGGCGGCCCTGGAGGCAATGGCGTGCGAAGTTCCGGTGATCGCTTCGCGTGTCGGAGGTCTGCCGGAAGTTGTGACGGATGGCGAAACTGGATATCTGAGCCCCGTTGGCGACGTAGACAAAATGGGCGCTGATGCCGCGCGTTTAGTCGCCGACACGAAACTGCGGCAGGAGATGGGCCGGCGTGCGCGCGAATCGGCGATCAGTCGCTACCGCACCGACCTCGTGATTCCTCAATACGTTCGCTTTTACGAAGAGGTGATTGCGAAACAATCCGTGTAGTCTGTGGTTAAAATGTCTTCCCTGATTGTCGGCACCGCGGGGCACATCGATCACGGAAAGAGCGCTCTCGTGCGTGCTTTGACCGGTACCGATCCCGACCGCCTTCCTGAAGAAAAACGACGCGGCATCACGATCGATCTCGGCTTCGCCGATCTCGAACTCGGCGATCTGCGCCTCGGCTTCGTCGACGTTCCAGGTCACGAACGCTTCATCAAAAACATGTTGGCGGGTGCGCACGGCATCGATCTGCTCGCCCTGGTAATCGCCGCCGATGAAGGTGTGATGCCACAGACGCGCGAGCACTTCGACATCTGTCGTTTGCTTGGCGTGCGCCAGGGACTGGTGGTGATCACGAAGAAAGATCTCGTTGACGAGGAGATGCTCGTCCTTGTCGAAGACGAAGCGCGCGAATTGGTTAACGGATCTTTTCTGGAAGCCGCTCCCGTCGTTACCGTGAGCGCCCGCACAGGCGCCGGGCTCGATGAGTTGAAAGCACGTCTGACCGAACTCGGAAAGCGTGTCCCTCCACGATCTTCAGACTTCACGATGCGCCTGCCCATCGATCGCGCGTTTTCGATGAAAGGTTTTGGAGCGGTTGTTACCGGCACGCTGATCTCGGGGAAGATCACAGAAGGTGACGAACTCGAGTTGTTGCCCACGAAGGTCAACGTGAGAGTGCGCGGGTTGCAGGTGCACAACAAACCTGTTCACGAAGCACATGCAGGGCAACGAACTGCTGTGAACCTTGCCGGCATCGACACTGCACAGATCGAACGTGGCATGGTCCTGGCTGCTGCCGGTCGTCTGCGGCCGACGCAAGTCGTCGACGTTTGGATTGATGTGTTGCCTGGTGCTTCGCGAGCAGTCCGTTCGCGTTCAAGAGTGCGTTTTCACATCGGCGCGGCGGAAGTGCTCGGTCGAGTAAGAATATTGGAAAGTTCGTCGCAGGTTACAGCGGGGCAGGCCGGGCTGGCGCAGTTGAGACTTGAAGCACCAGTGGTCGCATTGCACGGCGATCGTTTTATCCTGCGGAGTTACTCGCCCGCGGAAACGATTGCGGGCGGTGTAATACTCGATCCGTTTGCCGTTAAGCACCGCCTGCGAGAGATGGAGCACACGCTCGAACTGCTTCATCTTTTAATGCAGGACGATCGCGCGGCGAAGTTTACCGGGTTTGTTCGAACAGCGCGTGACCGCGGCTTGCGAATGGGCGATCTCGCCGCAGCGACAGGTTGGACCAACGACGTTCTCGCTAAGCTCGCGTCGCAGGTTCAAACAGATGGTTCGGTGATCGATGCGGGAGGTGTTTACCTTGCACGCGAGAATCTTGATCATCTTAGTGGGGCGGTCGTCGCTGAATTGGAACGTTTTCACAAGCGCGAACCGCTGGCGCGCGGAATGTTGCGCGAGACTTTGCGAGAGAAAGTGTTTGCGCATTCATTGCCGGAGTTGTTTCCTGGTGTGATTGCGAGATTGGAGACCGGCGGCAAAGTCGTCGCTGAAAAAGACATCCTTCGCTTGAGTCAACACAGCGTTGGTTTGTCTGAACAGGATGCGGAGTTGAGTAAACGGATCGAACAAGTTTATCTGGCAGCAGGAGTTGAGGCGCCGGCAACTGACGAGGCGATGACGAAAGCGGGCGTGGCAGCCGCTCAGCGCGCCCAGGCGCGGAAGCTTCTCCAACTCCTCGTTGACGGCCGAAAGCTGGTGCGGATTCAGGGCGAGATGTTTATGCACGCCCACGTCGTGGAAGATCTCAAAACAAAATTGCGCAACTACGCTTCACAGCACGAGCCCGAGCGCTTAATCGACGTCTCCGCCTTCAAGGATCTCGCCGGCGTTTCGCGGAAATACGCGATTCCGTTGCTCGAGTTTTTCGATCGCGAGCAAGTCACCCGCCGCGCCGGCGACAAACGACTAATTCTGAAGCCTCGGTAACTTTGCCCCACAGAAAGGATAAGTAAACTGCATTTTGTGTTTTTTGTGCCTTCTTGTGGCAAATATCCGGCTTGCATTCCCCCATGCCGGGGGTTAACATGCAGCCATAATTCGCGCACACAGTCGGCTTTTTCCTTAACCTTCATAATTCGTAACTTGGCGGAGGTTCCAAATGAAAAGCCTGAAAGATATTCTCGCGGTAATCGTAGGTATAGCAGCCGCCATCGGTGCGATCTTTTATTTTTACAAGTTTGTGACCCACCCGAACCCTGCCGGTGGTCACACAGAGGGATGGATCGCGCTGGGACTGGCAGCCGTTGCCTTTGTTTGTGGTCTGATATACTTCCTGGGCCACGTAAACAAAGAAGAAGAGATCCACATTACGCAATAGCGGCGCTGACTCGTTGCTGATAGCGGGCCGACACTGATTGACCCTGCTCTGTAAACTTGCGCCGCACTCGACACATATTGGACGCCGTTTGTGCACAAACCAAAGCGGCTTACGTGCGCAGACGGCGCTCGTTTTTTGTACACTGATATCCTCTCGACGAAGGAGATAATCGACTGAAATGTTCGCACTCTCGTTGATGCTCTTGCAGCAACTTCGGGCCACGCAGCCAACGTTCTTCTTTCTGGTCACCCTGGGGTTGTTGATTGCCGGCGGTGTCGGCTGGTTAATCGCCGCCGTCCTTGGTTTCGCCAGATCGCCTGCGTTCGGACCATCGGCGCGCTGGTTCTCGTACGCGGCTGTTTGTTTGACAATCTACCACCTTCACTTTCTGCTTTTTGGCGTCTTCGTGTTTCTCGGAATGAACCAAAACTCCGTCGACCTCACCGCGGCCCTCGGAGTAGGTGCATTTTTCAACCTGTTTGTGGTGCTGGGCGCTGTGTGTGCAATCATGGGATTTGTTAGAATGACGAGTCCCAGATAGGTACTAACTCGCGTTGATGAATAGGAAACTGCTTGTGGTCGCCGCGCTCGTTCTCGTCGGGAGCGCGGCGGTTCTGTTTTTAGCGGCCTCGCCAAACGTGGCCACTAACATACGTAGGGATGAGTTCGTGCGGCAGCGAGGTGGACGTTTCGTTATTGGCCAACGCCCGTTTCGCTTTGTCGGCGCAAATGTCGCAGTGATGTATCGCGACGAAGATCGTGAACGCATGCCGGAGACTTTGCGCCAGGCAGCGCAGGCCGGAATCAAGGTCGTGCGCGTGTGGGCATTCGGCGAGGGCGGACCCAACGACATTAAGCCGGTCGCTGATTTTGAAGATTGGCCGCGTAATCACTCGTTCCGGCTCGCTCCCGGTCAGTGGAACGAAGATGCTTTCGTACATCTCGACAAAGTGATCGCCGAAGCGGCGAAGAACAATCTCTACGTGCAACTGTGTTTGACGAACTGGTGGCGCGACACCGGGGGCGTGACGCAGTACTTGCGCTGGGCAGGCATCAACGATGCGGCCGACGATAGTTACAAATTCGGCATCAACAATGAAAAGGCGATGCTGTTTTACTCGAACCCCGAAACACGCCGCCTCTATCGCGAGCATCTCGAAAAACTGGCGACGCGACGAAACACGATTACGGGTGTGATGTATCGCGACGATCCGGCGATCTTCGGTTGGGAGTTGATGAATGAAGCGCAGGCGATCACTGGGCGTTGGGCTGAAAGACGCGCGTGGTTCGAGGAGATGAGTGCGTATTTGAAGTCGCTCGATCCAAACCACCTGATTGCGCCAGGCGCGTGGGGCTACCGTTCTTCGTCTGAACGTCGTGAGTGGCTGGCGGATCATTCGATTCCCACAATCGACTATTGCGACGTGCACAATTACCCGCGCGATGACCGCGATAGTTTTGTTGACACGCCGGCAGCGTTGAAGGAGTTCATCGAGAACCGCGCGGCTGCGGCGTTCTCAATTAAGAAGCCGCTTGTGGTTGGTGAGTTTGGAATGGGAGTCGAAGGTCATAACGGCGCGCCGCAAATCGATTGGTATCGGGCGTTGTTTGAGGGCAGCGTGCGCACGGGATCGGCGGGTGCGATGTTCTGGATTGTGACTCCTGATCCGCGACGTGGTTATGGTGTCACTTATGCAACGCCGCGTGACAGGGAGTTGTTGGCCGAGATTGGTCGCGCGTCGCAGATGTTTGCAGCACTCGAATCAGCGGAGCCGCCCCCACGCTTCCAAGATGCGGAGCGTCATCTGATTCCGCGCCAATTCGCGTGGACACGTGCGACGGGGGACCAGGCCACGTTGCCGCAGATGATCGTGAGGGAAGACAAGTCGATTCTTTATCAATTCAAGCCGCAGATGGCGAGTGCGCAACGTTTTGAGAAGATTGGTGGCGGGCCGGGCTACATCTGGGGATCGGGATCGGGTTATCTCGAGTACACGGTGCCGGAACGCGCCGATCGTCGCCAGGTGAGTGAGATCATCGTACGCGCTCACATTCAACCGGTGTTGCCGGTGGATGCGTCGCCGGCGTTTGTAAAAACGCGTGTGACGCTTTTTGTTGAAGGGTGGAATGGTGGTCCGCGACTGATACCGGTCGAGTCACAGGGACAGCCGATCATTCAGGAGTGGCGCTTGACTGGGAGACTACTGCGTTTGCGCGCGATGCGTGGGTTGCCGTTGGCGATTCGCTTCGCAGTCACGCCTGAATCCGACTGGCTTTATGGCGTGAACATCTCCAACTGGCCCGAGGGCTATGACTCGAAGGATGCAAAGCCCGTCGAGGTCGAGTTGCGCCACTAAAACGTTCAGCCAAAAAAGGCACAAAAAGCACAAAAGGATTGGAGCGTGCAGCGCCAAAGGTCAGTAATCGTTTGTGCTTTTTGTGCCTTTTTGTGGCAACAAAGCGAGTGAGTCCTCGTCCAGTTCATAAATTTTGGCGGAGGGGATGGGCCCGAGTTTGAGTTCTGAAATAGGGGTGGCGTGGTCGCGGAGGGCGGAGGTGAGGGCGTCGTTGCTGAAATAACGACGGCCGCGCGCGATGATTATGAAGTCGCCGGTGCCGAGTTGCTTGAGTGCTTCCGGATCTGAAAGTGAGACGCCGACCAGATCGGATCGGCCTTCGCGTTCCGCATAATAAGAGGCCAGCGAAGGACTCTCACTCGCCACCCGAGCGCCGGGTCGAGCGCGACTCGATATCTCCCTCATCACATCGCGCATACTCGCGTCGTAAAACTCGTCGTGCGGAAAATAGTAACCCGCCCACGCCGTTCCACCGCCAAGTGAGTTTGTGAATAGACGAAAGTGCGGCGCGGCCTGGATCGAGTCGATCACGGATGCAGTGATGACGACAACCGCGAGTGACGCAGGTATGTAGTGCTTCAAACTCGTGGCCCATTCAAAACGCGTGGCCAGCCACCGGCCCGCACATTGAATTCCGAGCGCGCTTGTGATCAGGACCGCGGGAAGCACTGTCGTGTAGTAACGCGTGAATTTGCCACCAGGAAAACAGAACGCCACCACCCACAGCATCAACCAGAAGAGAATGAAATAACGCCCATCGCCGAGCTTGCGTCGAAATAACAGCGGCAGCCCAACGAGGAACCCGAGCACAGTCAACAGCGGCAGTTTGACAGCCGTGAAGACCAGATAGAAGTAAACGGGGATGCCACGAAGCCAATCGTCAAAGTGCTGCGTGTAGAGCCTGTTCATGAATTCATACCCGTCGTGGCTCACACGCCTGCCACCCGCGAACAGGCCCATCTGGCGCCACGTTTCAGGCAAAAGAATCGTCGGACTCAACACCAGAAATACGATGCCCATGATCGCAAACACGGTGAGGATGCGTTTCTTTCCGAGCCGCCAACGCGTTTCAGGGAGCCGCTGGAACATCCAGTAGTAGCACATGCTGATCGCAAAAAAGTGCGGCAAATACTTCGACGCGACCATTGCGCCGTACGATGCAGCAGTGGCCCAGTAGTACTTATTCGGATTCCTGTCGGTGCTTTCCGCGACGCGCTGTCCACGCAGCCAAAAGACGTTGGCCAGTAAGAAGAAGAAAAGCAGGAACGAATCTTCTTTGGCGATCCGGTTGAAGCCGATGCCGCTCGGATCGAAGGTCCACAACGCAGCGCTAATCAGAGCGACTTCAGCGCCGAAGAGTTCGGAAGCAATCAAGAAGATCAGTAGCGTGCTCAACGTGCCGGCGAGCACGCCGGGCAGTCTCAAGGCGGTTTCCGGCGCAATTTGGTTGGTGGGAAAAGCGGCGTTCCATTTTTCGGCGACGATGATCGAGGCGGCCTGAAAAGCCTTCATCAACATCGGGTGTTCGCCGTTCGCGCCTGTCAAACCATGAGCGCGGTAGTCGGCGACGGCGCTGAGTTTGTTGAGCTCGTCCTCGCTCAGCCCTTCGGCGCTCAAGCCTGTGACGCGGAAACCAAAACCCGCAATCATCAACACGATGAGTGCGGCCAAGACAAGCGTTCTGCTGTTCGATAGGAGACCACTGCCGGCAAAGAGGTCAGGTCTCAAACCAGCGGTGACAATAGCTTCGGCGCGTGCAGACATATCAAAACGCGAAAGGGTATCGAAGACGCGTGTGGCTGTCAAAAACGCCACAAAGAGGAATTGCCGCAAAGAGGCACAAAAAGCACAAAATGAGTTGTCGGTTTAGTAGTGCCGCGCAGATTACGCAGATGAAGAATTTAGGTAACTACCGTCTGCGTATTGTGCTTTTTACGACGTATGAGATAAGGTCAAGGCCCGTTATGGGCCAACCGATGCTCGAGCAAACCCATACACAACTCGCGCGGCGGCTCGGACTGTTCGACGCCACGATGATCGTTATGGGCGGCATTATCGGCTCCGGGATCTTTATGAACCCGTCTGTCGTCGCCCTCCAGGTCCATACTCCATTCCTGATTCTCGGCGCGTGGATACTCGGCGGACTGTTTGCACTGGCCGCGGCTTTCATCTGGGCAGAACTGGCTGCACTCCGTCCTGACGTCGGCGGACAGTACGCGTACCTCAGAGAAGCGTTTCATCCGGGCGTGGCGTTCGTTTACGGTTGGGTGCTGCTGCTCGTAGTCCAAACGGGTGGCATGGCCGCCGTCGCGGTCACGTTCTCACGTTACTTTGTCGAGTTAACTCACTTACCAATCGCGTACGCTTATCTCGCAGCTATCGTGCTCATCACGCTCACGCTAATCAACTGCCTGGGTGTGCGTGCCGGCAGCACCCTGCAAAGCATCCTGATGATCTTGAAGATCGTAGCGATCGCCGCACTCGTCATTAGCGGACTTTCATTCGCCCGTCGCAGCGCGGCCCCTTCCGATCTCCTCGATAGACCACCTTCACTCGATCTACTCACAGCGTTCGGCGCGGCGCTGGTGCCCGTCATCTTCAGCTACGGCGGTTGGCAAACAGCGACATTCGTCGCCGGTGAAATCAAAGAGCCGCGAAAGAATTTACCACGCGGCTTGATCCTCGGAGTCATGGGAGTCGTTTTGCTCTATCTCGCCGCGAACGTGGTCTACGTCAGCGTGCTGGGCACGTCCGGACTTGCCGCATCAGCCGCGCCTGCATCCGACGTCATGAGGAGCGCGCTGGGAGATTTCGGCGCGCGTGCGATTGCGACAGGCATCGCGATCTCGACCGCCGGGTTTCTGAGTCAAAGCATGCTCACCGCGCCGCGCGTTTACTTCGCGATGGCCCAGGACGGTTTGTTCTTCAAAAGCGTCGGCACCGTACACCCGCGAACGCGCGCGCCGATCGTCGCCATCGCTCTTCAGGGTGTGTTCGCGATCGTAATTGCCTTGCTCGGCACGTACGAACGCATTCTCAACTACGTCGTTTCCGTCGACGTGATTTTCTTTGGATTGACAGCGTGCTGTATCTTCGTCTTTCGCAGGCGGGGAACGGTTGAGGGCATCACGAGAGTCCCGGGTCATCCGCTGACTACGATCTTATTCGTGGCGGTCTGTTGGCTCGTCGTTATCAACACCGTCTACCGTTATCCGCGGAACACCTTGATCGGAATCGCCATCATGATCGCAGGAGTCCCCGCTTACCTGTTTTGGCGTTGGAGGAATAGCAATGACAGCGGCGCGTGAAGTGTTTAGTTCGTCGTACATGTACTGGGCCAAGACGAGCTCCGTCGCGAAGTACAACCTCGCGACGAGCGGCCTGGGCAATTTGAAACTACGCGAGCTTCGTGTCTCGCTCGACGATCTCGAAATCACGGACGGCGGCTATGGTTATCAACCGCTGATTCGCTCAATCGGCGAAAGGTATCGAGTCGCCGACGAATCGATAGTGACTGCCGCGGGGACCACGTTTGCCAATCACCTCGCCATGGCGGCGCTCATCAAGCCGGGCGACGAAGTGTTGTTCGAGCATCCGGCGTACGAACCGATGCTCGCCGCAGCTCGTTACCTCGGCGCGAACGTTAAGCGTTTCTCTCGTACGTTTGAAAACGGTTTCCGTATTTTGCCCGAGGAACTGGAGCGACTAGCCAGTCATTCCACTCGTTTGATTGCCCTAACCAATCTACATAACCCGAGTGGCGTTCTAATCGACGACTCCATCTTGAAACAGACCGGCGAGATCGCGCGACGAGTGGGCGCGCGCGTTTTGGTTGATGAGGTTTACATCGAGACGTTGTTTGAAGAACCGCCTCGGACGGCTTTTCACCTGGGTAACGAGTTTGTCGTCACCAGCAGTTTGACCAAAGCCTTCGGACTGAGCGGCCTGCGGTGTGGCTGGATCTTTGCGGAACCCGAACTCGCAAGGCGGATGTGGTTGCTCAACGATCTTTTTGCAGCGACGCCGGTGCACGCAGGCGAGCGGCTGAGCGTCGTCGCGATGCAGCAGCTTCCGGAGCTTGCGGAACGATCGAAACAAGTGCTCGATCGCAATCGCCGGTTGTTGAATGAGTTTCTTGATACGCGCGCGGATCTCGATGTGATTAGACCTGAGTTTGGAACGGTGATGTTTCCGCGTGTGCGTCGCGGGACTGCCGACGAGCTGTGTCGCTTGCTGCGCGAGAAATATGAAACGTCAGTCGTGCCGGGACGCTTTTTCGAGATGCCTGAGCACTTTCGAATCGGGATGGCGGGAGATACGGATGTGCTAAAAGCAGGTTTGGACCGCCTTGGTGAAGCGTTGAATGAAACCACAGATAAACACTGATAAAAGACCGATCCGTTTTAAAAATCCGTGTTCATCTGTGGCCTTTTCTAACTTCCTGAATCACTAACCAGTCCCGCACTTGTTCGGCGGCTTCAATCCCGACCGCTTCAGTCGTGATTCTGATCGGCGTTCCGGTTGGCCAGTTGTCTCGCTT
>DASSEB010000008.1:0-6291 GCA_035696765.1 Pyrinomonadaceae bacterium
CATTGTATGGGCTTATCTCTGGAACCGTCAGGCTCGTGCTGTCGACAAAAACCCTGACTTCATGACCGCGCTCACTCAACAACCGGTGCATTGCCAGGACGTCGTTGCTCACCGCATCTGCCGCCGTTACGTCACGAGTGAGAATAGCGATGCGAGTCATGGCGTATCCGTGGCCGGCTTGCGAGCGACGATGGCGTAATTCATTGGACCATAGAGGAAGTGGTTCACGTCACTGGACAAACGATCCTTTACTTCGATCGGGCTCGGTACCGCGTGAATCTTCATGATCTCGAGGCAACGAAAGCCGCGCGCCTCGACCAGCACCTTCATCGTGCGGCTCGGGATCGGATTTTTATGCGTGGGATCGAGATAAAAATTGCAACTACCGACGACCAGATTTTCCGGATTCGGTGTTTCGAGAATCAGCAGTCCCCCCGGTTTAAGCGTGCGGTTCACTTCATCAAGAAACGTGACCAAAGTTTCAAGCGGCAGGTGCTCGGCAAAGTGAAAGGCCGTGACTGCATTCAAACTATCGCCCGGCACAGAGCGCAGGTAAGTTAACGCGTCGCTTTCGACGACGTCGAGCGACAACGACTTGCATCGTTCAATCTGAAGACGATTGTGATCAATTCCCCTGGCTTGAAGTCCCGCTTCTCTCAGCGCCTCGAGCCATTCGCCTCGTCCACAACCAACGTCGAGTATGCCGGTCGTAATCCCTGCCTTGGCGAGAACAGGCAGATACACTTTTACTTCGTCTTTGATCTCCGCGCGTGTGCCGCGGAACTCTTCTTCGAGTGCGCAATAGAGTGAATCCAGCAGGTGATCGGCTTCGCTTTTTATTCTCGTCGCATCCTGATCCTTGATGAGCAAGTCTATCTGAGCTCTAAACGTGCTCTTCAGATCGTCGAGCTCTTCCTGAAAAACTTGTAGCCGTTTACGACTGAGTTCCGAATGCTTGTGCTCCAGCTCGGAGATGTAGGCGACAGCTTCATTGATATGCGCTGTCACGCGTTCGAGTTGGGCGGTTGTGTGTGACTCCAATCGCCGGTGATTGGCAATGAGCACAGGCAGCCGGAGTATGGCGACCGGCAGTTGCAGGAGATAGCCGAGGACCGGCACGCGATAGAGTTTTCTGAAAGCCGAGAGCTTGCTTAAACCTTCGATCGGAACATTCGCCCGTTCTCCCTCCGGCGAGAACCTCAGGCTCGTCAAAATATCGATCTTGCTGTAGCGGCCGCTGCGCAACTTCCCGAGATACTGCGGAAACCCGTAGTCATCCGGCTCACGTTTAAGAATCGCCCGGTAGGCGTTGCTGACGAACGCTTCATCGTGAAAACCCAAAAGATCGTTCACGTGATACTGTTCGCGTTTTTCAAACTCGGGCTGGAGCTTGAGATCCGGCACGACCGGCTCAGTGTGCGGCGCACTCGGCAGCAGAACATCGAATGCTTGTGTGAGTAGTTGCCTGTAGAAGACTGAAGCGCCGTTGTTCAGCGCGTTACGCTTTCGCCTTTCTGCGTCGTGCTTGATCTGGTCCATCAGTTGGGCCAGGTCCAGTCCGTCCGGAGAGTTCTCGGTCTTTTCTAATTCCATCGACATTGAATCGCGCGTCTACTCGGTTGCAGCAAACTCAGGCTGCGTTTTTTCGACTGTGCCCGCGAGACGTCTGCTCGCCGCAGTGGCATTCAAATTCGCGACGCCTTCCATGTGTGTCGCCGCCATTACTCTGAAAAACAAACAACCGTCAAGCCAGTCAAAGCTCACTCCCGCGCTGCTATGGACGGCAACGCAGAGTGAAAACATATCCGGCGCGAGCCAGCAGTTGAACTCAAACGTCACTTCCATTAGCTGGCCTTTGCGCACCGCTTCGAAAGGCACTTCCTGTAGCTCGGTATTGGTCCCGTAAATGTGAATGCCGTGACGGTTTCGGATCAGGAACCCGCAGACGACGTGATCGAGATCCGCGTGGGCGGCGTAAACGATGCGAACGGTCAGCGGCTCACCGGTTTCGACAAGCTCTGTTGGTCGCAACGAACTATCAAGCAGCTCGACTTGCAACACCTCGGCACTGCGATCACCGTGACGGTACAGGTGCGTCAGCGGAGTTGCATTGCGATTAAAAAGAGCCGCAACGGCGCTCGGTTCCGTC
The DNA here is from genome assembly GCA_035696765.1 of Pyrinomonadaceae bacterium. GTDB lineage: Bacteria > Acidobacteriota > Blastocatellia > Pyrinomonadales > Pyrinomonadaceae > PSRF01. The sequence goes on from DASSEB010000008.1 coordinate 2,150, forward strand.
GTCTCGGCTGGTTTAAGGTTCGCTTCGTACGCCTGCTGCCGCTCCATGATGATCTTTTGATAGCGATTGAGCACGTCAGCGGGCGTGCCTTTGGCGACGACTTTTCCGTGATTCAAAAGGATCGCGCGGTTGCAGAGAGCGCGAATGGCCGACGGGTCATGCGAAACGAAGAGGATCGTGGTCCCGTTCTCCTGCATCTCCTTGATGCGGCGCATGCAGCGATGCTGAAAAACGGCGTCGCCGACCGCGAGCGCTTCGTCGATGATCAGTATTTGTGGCGAGGTCGCAATCGCAGTGGCGAAGGCGAGCCGCACGTACATGCCGCTCGAGTAAGTTTTGAGCGGCTGGTAAATGAAGTCTCCGATCTCGGCGAAGCTGGCGATCTCCGGGAGCAGTCGCTCAGTCTCACTCTTCGAAAGCCCCATCAACGAAGCGTTCATGAAGATGTTTTCAATGCCGGTGAACTGGGTGTTGAATCCCGCGCCGAGTTCCAACAACGCGGCGACGCGGCCTTCGAGTGAGACGCTGCCGTGTGTCGGTTCGAGCGTGCCGGTAATGATCTGGAGCAAGGTGGATTTGCCGGAACCGTTTGGGCCGATGATGCCGGTGGTTGTGCCGGGTTCTACTTCGAAGCTGACGTCGCTGAGCGCCCAGAATTCGCGATGGGCCTTCCAGCGACCGCGCGTCAACGTTTCTTTCAATCTATCCGCGGGCCGATCGTAGATCCGGTACTGCTTGGAGACCGCTTCAACGCGTAGTGCTGGAGGCATATTTATCTACTAATGATCCGTGTTCGACTTCAGCCAGGTCTGAAGCCACCATCTCTTTGATCAACTCGCGAAACGTGTACGTTGGTTCCCATCCGAGCACCCGCCGCGCCTTCGAAGCATCGCCAATCAATTGATCGACTTCCGCGGGCCGGTAATATCTTTCGTCAACCTTGACGAACTCACGGTAATCAAGATCAACGTCAGCAAAGGCAATCTCACAAAACTCACGCACGCTGTGACTCTGTCCGGTCGCAATGACGAAATCTTCCGGTTCAGGCTGTTGTAGCATCGCGTGCATCGCGCGCACGTAGTCTTTCGCATGCCCCCAATCACGCTTCGCGTCGAGGTTGCCGATTCTGAGTTCTGATGCGAGGCCGCGCTTTATTCGCGCGACGGTGCTCGTCGTCTTCCGCGTCACAAACTCAAAGCCCCGTCGCGGGCTCTCGTGATTGAACAGAATGCCGCTGACACAATACAGCCCGTACGCTTCGCGATAGTTTCTCGTTAAATGAAACCCGGCGACCTTGCTGATTCCATAAGGACTCCGCGGTTGAAACGCGGTGCTCTCTGTTTGCGGCACCTCGTTGACGTTGCCGAACATCTCGCTCGAACCCGCAAAATAAAAACGGCACTTCGGCCGCAACTCACGCAATGCTGCGAGCACGTAGTGAGTGCCGTTAATGTTCATGTTCATGGTGGAGAAGCCGTCGGCGAAACTCTCAGCCACGAAGCTCTGCGCCGCGAGGTGGTAGCACTCGTCGAAATCGTGTTTGCTGAAGACGTGGAAAATGCTCGCGTAACTTTCCAGGCTCGTCGGGTGCAGCGTTACGCGATCGAGCAAATGCGTGATGCGACTGAACCTCGTCTCAGGCGCCTCGAGGGCCACGCGACGCACGAGGCCGTGCACTTCATAGCCCAAACCCAGGAGATAGTCAGCGAGGTAACTACCGTCCTGACCGGTAATTCCGGTAATCAGCGCTCTCTTCGTCACAAGTTGGTCCTCATTCGGAGCGCAGGCGGGACACCTGCGCTTGCAGACATTACCAAAATACGTCCCTGCTTGCGAACCGCGAGGCTTCTGCTTAAAATGGCCGTTCTTTAATCGCCGGTGGCCGGCAATACTTTCACCGCGTGCAACGCTGCTCAGCTCCCCGAGGGCATCAAACCTGCTCGTATTGCGTCTTTAATGCGGAGGATTTTGTGAAGCAAGTTTTCTGGTTCTTGTGCGCCAGCATCGTGCCTGCGCTAATCGGTGGCTCGCTTGCCTCCGTCGCGGCCCAAACATCAAGTCCGACGCCTGATCCTTTCGTCGTCCAACTTACGTCAACTCCGACCGCGGCTTTCAATTCTGTCATGGGCGACATGAGCGCCAATGGCCGCTTCGTTGTTTTCGTCTCGAATGGAGATCTTTCAACTGAAAAGCTCCGCGACGGCAGAAACAATGCGGACGGCAATCGCGAGATCTTTCTCGCTGACTACGCGCAACGCCGCATCTTTCAGATCACGAACACTAAAAACGTTCCAAACCCGGTTGCATCGCCAAGTCCGACACCAACTCCCAGTCCGACGCCGACACCCAGTCCAACGCCGACTCCAGCTCCTACGCCAGCCGATCCACGGCAGGCCAAGATCGAGATCGACAATCGATCTCCGATGATCTCGCTGGCGCCAGTACCGAATGCAAGCGGTCAACGCGTGTACACGATCGTCTTCACTTCAAACGCGCCACATCCGGCTAACTTCGACGGGACCGAAGGCAACTTAGCGACTGACGGCAATTCGGAGATCTGGATCTTCAACCTTCCAGCACTGAGCGATGTCGACTTAACCCTGGGTGCCGAGTTGCCGCTCCTGGATTTGGTCGCCAATGGCACGTTCATTCAGATTACTAACACGACTGCCAGCGCCGTGCCGAGACCGGGTTCCGCAAGTAACGCACCGTTCTTTGCTGACGACAATCGCGAGCCTGCGATTACGGACGACGGAAATCTGCTGGCGTTTATCTCGACACGTAATCCTGGTCCGCTGACCGGCAACAGTGATGGTAATCCGGAGTTGTTCTTCTACAACATCGGCACCGATACGTTCACTCAGGGAACGAACACACAGGATCCTACGCCGGGAGTTGGGTTCATCTTTCAGAGTAACCCATCACTGTCGTCAAATGGATCGGTAGTGTCTTTCGTCTCGAGCGCCAACATCGCGAGCGATATCGCCAATCGCAATAATGCCGATCGGAATGCGGAGATCTTTGTTGCGGACTTTGATGGGGCTCTGACTAATATTCGTCAGGTCACGCGCACACAGAACGGGACGACGGGCGCGAACATTTTAAGTCCCGGCCGCCGCTTGAGTCGCAACGGAGCGCTGATCGCATTTGAGTCGCGCGCGACGGATCCTAAAGCCAATGCCGTCGTAACGAATCCGATTTTCGGGCTTTTCGTTTACACGGTTGCGACCGATACGTTTAATGAGGTCGGGACTCGGACGCAGTTCGACGACCTGTTTCGTTTCCCCACTTTTACTGACTACAACGGATCCCTCGCTCCTTCGAGTTTGGTATTTGCCTCGCGAGTAAACTTCAGACCTGACGGATCACTCCCGACGACCGCGCAGGCGGCGGAAGGGTTGAATCCAACGAATTCGCCGCAGCTATTTCTTACGTCGGTCCCGGTGTCTTCTTCGAACACTTTCATTCGTCTGACGAGAACGCCTGATTTCAACAGTTTGGGAAGCGTGCGCTTTGCTACCGGCGACACTCGCAAGCGGATCGCTTTTGCGCTCGGCGGAGTCGACTTTGGTACCGGCAATACTGATTTCTCGATCGAAATTTACTATCTGTTGACTCCGACGATCACGGCTCAGTCTGCCGCAGTGCTGTCGTTCTTTACTGGCGCCAGCAACATGCCGGTCGCTGCGGCAACACCGGTTCCGAGTCCGAGTCCCAGCCCGACACCGACGCCGAGTCCGGTCCCCGGAGCGCCGATCGGTTTGGCGCCGGGTGAACTGAGTATCGTTCGTTCCACCGTTGCGCTCGCGCCGTCAGACGCCAACGCCGTTCCAGGCGAAGAAAACGATCCAGCCGCACTAGCCCCGCGTAGTCCGGCTCTCCCGGTGGAGCTCAACGGCGTTTCGCTTAGCGTTAACGGCGCAGCGGCAGGCCTCTACTTTGTGGGTAACACCACCAAGCAAATCAACTTCGTCATGCCTGTGTCCGTAGCTCAAGGCGTTGCGACAGTGGCGATCAACGTGCTTGATGCTGCTGCGAATACCGACACGCTTCATCGCGGGTTTGTGCTGATTGTCCCTGGTCAACCTGACATCATGACGACTAGCGGCGATGCGGGCGGGCGAGCAGGCGCTGTGACTGCG
>DASSEB010000009.1:0-4784 GCA_035696765.1 Pyrinomonadaceae bacterium
GAGCGCGTCTTCAAGACCGCGGGCCATCCAAGCCGCGGCTTTGCCGATCGCGACTGAGTAAATTGAACGAGAGACATCAAGGCGGACAATGGCCCGTTTGACCGCGTCGCGAGGATCCACTGACGATAGTGCGTGATCGAATATGGCACGAGCGTGCCGGTGGAGTTCGGTTAAAGCCAAGTGTTGTGCGACAGAATTTACAACATGAATCGTTTGTGCTTTTGGTGCCTTTTTGTGGCTAGATTTCAGTGACACCCATCTCGTCCCACTCAGCCACCATCTCATACGCGCGACCGAGCACCGGGCGAGGACGCGAACCGTCGGCCTGCCCAATCAACCCTTCACGCTCCATCATGTCGAGGATCGCCGCGGCGCGCCCGTAGCCGATCCGGAGGCGACGTTGCAGCACCGAAGTCGAAGCGCGCTTCATCTCAACACAGATGCGCAGCGCTTCTTCAAACAGTTCGTCGTGATCCCCACCGGAGGCCTCGAGCCCAAGCGCTTCTTCGTCAGATTGCGTGATGCTCTCGTCGTATGCCGGCGGACCTTGCGCCTTGATGTGCGCGACAATCCGCCCAATCTCAGTCTCGTCGATATACGCGCCGTGAACACGAATCAGACGCGACGTGCCCGGCGGCAGGAACAGCATGTCGCCGCGACCGAGAAGTTGCTCGGCGCCGTTGGTGTCGATGATGGTTCGTGAGTCGATTTTTGACGAGACGCGGAAAGAAATGCGCGACGGGAAGTTTGCCTTAATCAATCCCGTGATCACATCGACCGACGGCCGCTGTGTTGCGAGCACGAGGTGAATGCCGACCGCGCGCGCCATCTGCGCCAGCCGCGTGATCGACTCTTCGACTTCACGACCCGAAGTCATCATCAGATCCGCGAGCTCGTCGATGATGATCACAATGTAGGGCAGCGGCTTCCACGGTTCGCCTTTCTCGTCGTACTCTTTGATGAGATTGCGCCGCATGATCTCGGTGTTGAAGCCGTCGATGTTGCGCACGCCCCACCCGGCGAGGTCGCGATACCTGCGCTCCATCTCCGCGACCGCCCACTTCAGCGAACGCGACGCGAGCTTCGGATCGACAATGATCGGCGCGGCGAGATGCGGAATGTCTTCGTAAAGGCCCAGCTCGAGGCGCTTCGGATCGATCAGGATGAACTTAACTTCGTCCGGACGCGCGCGATAAAGAATCGAAACGATGAGGGCATTCACGCCGACCGACTTGCCCGCGCCAGTTGTTCCGGCGATCAGCAGGTGCGGCATCTTCGCCAAATCAGCAACGTAGTTCAATCCGTCGATCGTTTTGCCGAGCGCGATCGTCAGTTTCGAACCTGACTCGCGAAACGGGCGCGACTCAATCACTTCGCGCAGGAAAATCGTCTCGCGACGCGGGTTCGGTACTTCAATACCGACGTGCGGCTTGCCCGGCATGCGGTCGATGCGAATCGACTCGGCTTTCAGCGCGAGACAAAGATCGTCCACCAGCGAGACAACACGTGAGTACTTCACGCCCGGATCGGGTTTGAACTCGTAAGTCGTAACGACCGGTCCGGGACAGATGTGTTTGATCTGGCCCGTGACATTAAACTCTTTGCACTTTTCTGCGAGCCGTGTCGCGAGGCCGAGAAGTTCCGTGTCAGCCTGCTCGCTGTGGGGCGGCGCTTCGTTCAGGAACTCGAGCGGCGGCAAGCTGTAATCGCTGTAATTTACGCGTCGTGCTGCGTCGAATGGCAGCTTGCCCGTGGCGGGCGCTTCAGTTTTGACGCGGACCACCGAAGCGTCCTTGACCATCTCTTCGAGATCGTCGTCATCAGCAACCGTGACGTCAGGACCAGGAAAGATCGAACGCTTACCCGATCGACCGGTCACGACTGTTGCCGGTGGCGTTGCAATGGAGACACCCGCGCCCGCGGCACTCGCGCTCGCGGCGATCGCAGTTGTAGCCTGCGGTTCAGGTTTTGTTTCCACGCGAATGACCGGTGGCGTCTCCGGGGCCTTCATGAAATCGGCGACGCGCTCGGCGGGAGTTAGATTCAACGTCTGTTTGAGAGCGTTTCGCGCAGCTTCGCGTTCGGCTTTGATCGCCGCCTTTGCTTCTTTGCGCAGTTTGGCCCGCTCGATCCGTTGTAGCCGCCACGCCCTGAATCGTTCAGGAATCTTGCCGACAAAAGCGAATCGCGAACCGACCGCATTCACGATGATTTCGTACAGTCGAACGAACGAGAAGTTCGTCGCCAGCAGCAAACCGGTTGCAGCGATCGCAACGAGCAGCACCGTCGCGCCAACGTTGCTGAGGCCGCTTGCGAGGCCCTGCGCGACAACTGCGCCGAGCAGCCCGCCCGGTTGCACGCTCGCATCGAACAACGGACGCATCTGTGAGATCGACAACAGCGCTGACGCCGCAACTACAAGCACAACCAAACCGACGATGCGAATCCACGGACTGTGAATGGCGTTTGTCTTGAAGCGTCGCCATGCGGCCGCGAACAACAAGAGGGGCAGCAGGTAAGCAGCGAGGCCAATGAACTGAAACGCCGTCGCCGCCACATTCGCGCCGATCGAACCGGCCCAATTCTGCGTCTCGCTTTGACCGGCCGAGTTCCACGACGGATCGTTCGGATAGAACGCCGCGGAGATGAGGCAGAGCGCGAGCAGCAATCCGAGCGCGATAAAAAGGATCGCGAGTATCTCGTTGCTGCGGCCGGCGCGCGGAAGGATGATGCGCGGCTTCTCTTCGATGTGTGTAGTTGTCGCCATTGCTACTCCCAACTCAACCTGAAAGACCTATGCGGCCTTGCGTGCAAGCAAGTAGGCTTTGATGAAGTCGTCGATGTCTCCGCCGAGCACTGCGTCGACGTTACCTCGTTCCAGCTTAGTGCGAGTGTCTTTTACCAACTGATAAGGGGCCAGCACGTAACTTCTGATCTGCGACCCGAATGAAATGTCGGCCTTGTTGGCTTCGAGTTCGGCTGTTTCGGCGCGACGCCGTTCCAGCTCCAGTTCATAAAGACGTGAGCGCAGCACCTGCATGGCAACTGCTCGATTCTGATGTTGTGAACGTTGGTTTTGACAGGATACGACGATCCCGGTGGGTATGTGGGTAATGCGAACTGCTGAATCGGTGGTGTTGATGTGTTGCCCGCCCGCGCCGGTAGCGCGATAGGTGTCGACACGCAAATCTTTGTCGTTGATCTCGACTTCGATGTCCTCGTCAATCTCCGGATAAACAAACAAAGACGCGAACGAAGTATGTCGCCTTGCCGCCTGGTCAAATGGCGAGATACGGACCAACCGGTGCACTCCAGCTTCGGCAGCCAAAAGCCCGTAAGCGTACTCGCCTTCAACCCTGAACGTTACACTCTTCAGCCCGGCTTCCTCGCCTGGTTGATACTCGAGCACTTCAGCTTTGAATTCGCGCTGCTCGGCCCACTTGAGATACATGCGCAACAGCATCTCGGCCCAGTCCTGCGATTCGGTGCCGCCCGCGCCCGGATGAATGGTGCAAATAGCGTTACGGCGATCGTTGTCGCCGGCCAGTAGCATTTCAGTCTCAGCCTGGCTTAGGTCGTGTTCGAGGCGTTCGAGCAACGAATGGAGTTCTTTGATCGACGTCTCGTCTTCTTCGGCAAACTCAAACAGCACTTCCGCGTCGGCAACCTGCGATTCAAAGTGTTCCTGACGTTCGATTTTCTTTTCGAGCCGGCTGCGATCTTGCAGCGACTTCTGCGCGGCTTCCTGGTCGTTCCAGAAATCAGGTGCGGAGGCCTGCGCCTCGATCTTGTTCAACTCTTCGCGCCGTGCCGGGACATCAAAGAAACCTCCCGAGCTGTTCAACGCGCGCGCGAAGGTTGTCAAACGAAGTCCTTAATTCCTGGGTTGTTAAGTCGGTCATTTTATTCATCCGTGAAATCTGTGGTTCACCCTTTCGAAGAAGATAGCGGCCAAAACCAGCATAGTGATCGCCGTGCAAAGATAAACAAACAAGTCACCGTGCCTGGTGTAGAAAGTCTTGCCTGCGGGCGAGTGGCCCACACTCCAGGTTCGAACGTCTGCCTGGAACCCTCCGGTCTGCTGCTGAAGCACGCCGTCAGCTCTGATGAAGGCTGACAAGCCTGTGTTCGTAACTCGCAGCACGGGCCGGCCGTTCTCAACTGCGCGAAAGATCGCGTTCGCCAGATGCTGTCGCATCACTGCCGTTGGTCCCAGGTAGCCGTCGTTCGAGATATTGATCAGCACGTCGGCGCCATCGTTCGCCATCGTTCGAGCGATCCACGGATACGCCGACTCGATGCAGATGAAAACGCCCGCGCGATGATTTCCGACCGGCATCAACGTGTAGTTGGTCCCGGGCGTGAAGTCACCGACGATCCCAGTTATCAAAGAAGCTCCCGGTAACCATTGTGGGAGCGGGACATATTCGCCAAACGGCATCAGGCGAATCTTATCATATTGCGAGATCAGGCGGCCCTCTTCATTTACGAGCAGTGCTGAATTGTATGAACCATCCGCCGGCGCAGACTCGAGCGAGTTGAAGAGCAACGACGTGTGGTTGCGTTGAGTGAAGTCGGCAACTAATTCCTGAAATGCTTTGGTCGAACCGTACGTGAAGTTCATGGGCGATTCGGGCCAGATCACGAGTCGCGGCAACTGGTCCTTGGGGAGCGACTGCAAGCCGTTAGTGCTCAGCAACAGATGTCGTTCGAGCAGTTCGTTTGTTTCCCCCGGCGTCTTGATCATTGTCATCGGCACGTTTGGTTGGACGGCCACGACGTTT
>DASSEB010000010.1:0-10812 GCA_035696765.1 Pyrinomonadaceae bacterium
CAACATCTCGACGCGTTTGGTGAACGAAGCGCGATTCGGCTACGGCCGCTTCAACGTAGACTTTGCCGCACGCGATCAACAGGTCGCAGATGCGGGCGCGGTCTTTGCTTTCAGCGGCGCGGGCCTGGGCCAGGGAATCACATCGATTGGCCTGCCGTTCATATTTCCGCAGGGCCGGCTCTTCAATAACTATCAAATTCAGGACACGCTCTCGTACACGGCGGGCAATCACACGTTCCGGTTCGGCGCTGATCTGAATATTCAACGCGCGCAGCAGGCGATTCCATTCAACTCGCGCGGTGTGCTGACATTCGCCGGCGGTGGTGGATTCAATGCGTTCGGTAATTTCGTCGATCGCTTCTCGGGTCGCGGTCAGGGCGGCGCGAGTATTCAATTCGGCAGTCCGGTGATCTTCCCGAACGCTTTCTACCAGAACTACTTCGTCGAAGACTCATGGCGCGCTAAGCCGAACCTGACGTTGACGCTTGGTCTGCGTTATGAGAATTACGGCACGCCTTTCAATTCAATTCCGTTTCCGGCGTTCGCTGGATTCGATCAGCCGGTCGAGACTGTCGCTCGCCAACGGCGCGACAACAATAACTTCGCGCCGCGTTTCAGCTTCGCGTACCAGCCGCATTTTTGGAAGTCGGTGTTTGGGAATGAGAAAACAGTGATTCGCGGCGGATTCGCCGTCAATTACGATTTCTTCTTCAACAACATTCTGAGCAACACGGCTGCGAGTGTTCCAAATACATTTGGCGTCACGAACTTCGGCGCATCGTTGCCGGGCGATACGAATCCGCGTGGTATCGGAAACTTTGGCGGCGGTTCATTGCCTACCACCGGCACGCCCGATCCGTTTGCCAGCATCAACACGATTCCAACTGATCTCGTGAACCCGCAGACGTATGTCTGGAACTTCGGCGTTCAGCGTGAGTTGCCGTTCAAGTTGATCGGCGACGTCGCTTATGTCGGTTCGCGCGGCACGCGTCTCTTTATCAACGAGCAATTGAATCCCGGCGTTGGTGGGTTCGACACACTTAACAGAGCGTTTCCGAATCGCGGTTCAGTCGTGGCGCGCACGAACGGCGGCGACTCGAGTTACAACTCGCTACAGGCCCGTCTCGATCGCGGCTTCGACAGTGGACTGCTGCTGCGGTTTGCTTACACCTTCTCGAAAGCGATTGACGATGTAAACAGTGAAGTGTTCGCGACCACGGGCGGAAGCAGTGTCGGTTCGGATCCTGCCAACCGCCAGGTGGATCGCAGCGTTGCGTCGTTCGACGCGCCGCATCGATTCGTGGCGACTTTCATTTACGATCTGCCGAGTCTCGGTCGATCCGGGTTCGTGCACAATGTTCTTGGTGGTTATTCGATCGCGGGCACGTATCGATTGCAGTCCGGGAACGTTCAGACACCGTTTGTTGGCGGCATCGATCTGAATGGTGACGGCAGCGCCTTCAACGATCGTCCGGCGATCAGCAATCCAAACGCACCGGCGAACTCGGTGGGCTTCTCAAACTTCATCTCGGAGAATTTTATTTCGGGTGTGGTTTCGCCGACGGGCTTCTCGGATGTCAACGGCAATCCCGTAAACCCGGCGGACGTTCGTTTCCTGGTGAGCGAGTCAATCCGGACTGGCGTTGCGGGGCGGAATATCCTGCGTGGTCCAAAACAGAACCGTTTGGATTTGAGTCTGACGAAGTCGATCGATTTCGGCTTCACTCGTCTCGAGAACGATCATTTCGAGATTCGCTTCGATTATTTCAATGCATTGAACACGCCGCAGTTCGCTCCAGGCACTGGCGACGTGACAGACACGACGTTCAATGACTTCCGGTTCAACTCTGGCAACTTGTTGATCGGAAACGTGAACGGCGGGCGCATCGGGCAGTTTCAGCTTCGCTACGTCTTTTAATCCGTGTTTTAGATCCGCGCAATCCGCGGTTTATTCCAGGCGGTAGTTAGGCGCTTCCTTCGTAATAATCACGTCGTGAACGTGAGATTCCTTCAGCCCTGCGGAGGTGATGCGGAGGAAGCGCGTCCGCTCCTGAAACTCCGGTATCGTGCGGCAGCCGGTGTATCCCATTCCCGATCGCAACCCGCCGACGAGTTGCGTCACCATGTCTGCCAGCGTGCCCTTATAAGGCACGCGGCCCTCGATGCCCTCGGGGACGAGTTTCGATTCACTCTCGGTCATGTCCTGCGCGTAACGATCGCGCGAGCCTTCGCGCATGGCGCCAATCGATCCCATGCCGCGATAAGTCTTGAACGAGCGGCCTTGAAACAGAATCACTTCGCCCGGCGCTTCTTCAGTTCCGGCAAACAACGAACCGATCATCACGACGTCCGCGCCTGCCGCGATTGCCTTCGCAACGTCGCCTGAAAACTTCACGCCGCCGTCCGAGATCACCGGAACGTTCTTGCCTCGCGCTGCTTTAACGCAACTGGAGATGGCTGTTATCTGAGGCACGCCCGCGCCCGTAACGACTCGCGTCGTACAGATCGATCCCGGACCAATACCGACTTTAATCGCATCAACACCGGCGTCGATTAGCTCCTGTGCGCCTGCTGTCGTCCCGACGTTTCCGGCGATCAAGTCCGTTTCCGGATGACGCTTCTTGATGTCCCTCACCGCGTCGATCACGCGCGACGAGTGACCATGCGCCGTATCGATCACGAGACAATCCACCCGCGCTTTGACGAGCTCGTCAGCGCGTTCGCGATAGTCGCCGGTGGCGCCGATCGCGGCCGCGACTCGCAAACGCCCGAGATTGTCCTTCGCTGCTGACGGATACTTGATGGCCTTCTGAATGTCTTTGACGGTGATCAGTCCTTTTATATGTTTGTCGTCGTCGATGACCAACAGCTTCTCGATGCGATGTTTTTGCAGCACTGCTTTCGCCTGTTCCAGCGTCGTGCCGACGGGAACGGTGACCAGCGGTTGGGTCGTCATCACTTCCGCGACCGGTATGTCAAACCTCGTCTCGAAACGTAGATCGCGGTTCGTGATTATCCCGACCAGGTGGCCAGACTCATCCACGACGGGAACGCCGCTGATGTGAAAACGTTCCATCACTTGCAGTGCTTCGCGCACGGGACGATCGGGTCGTATCGTCACCGGGTCGACGATCATTCCCGATTCCGATCGTTTTACTTTATCGACTTCCTCCGCTTGCCGTTCAATGCTCAGATTTTTGTGAATGACGCCGATGCCGCCTTGCTGCGCGAGTGCAATCGCGAGCGCTGCTTCGGTGACGGTGTCCATCGCCGCCGAACACAATGGAATCTGAAGTTGAATGTTTCGCGTGAAGCGCGTCGCAGTGTCAGTCTGGGAAGGTAGAACGTCGGAACGATCCGGGATTAAGAGTACGTCGTCGAAAGTAAGTCCTTCAAAAATATCTGGTGTGATCATGTGCCCCTAACTCAATGATTGCTGATGTGAGGCCATTATACATAGGTGCCTGTGTTTGGCTGAGTGCCAGAGAGGTTCTGTTGTTTGCGGGCGTTGCTTCGGCGCGGCGTTGGAACCAGTGCAACGCGGCCAGCGCGGCCGCAGTCAATATCGCCAGAATTAAAATCGCGAGCACTACCGTCAGTACTGGAGAACGTGTGGCCGGCGTGTCGGTATAAACTTTCGAGTACAGCGGATGAGTGTTGACGTCATCCGCGGATTCGCCGTGTTCGCGCAGGTAGCGAGTGTATCCTTCGAGCGCCTCGCGCTCATCGTAGCCCACGCATTTTGCGTAGGCCTTGATGAAGCTGCGATTGAAGACGCCACCGGGCAGGCGTTTGTAATCATTCGCTTCGATGGCTTCGAGATAATGGACCGAGATGCGGGTTTGATCGCAGATCTCGCGCAGGCCAATGCCTCGCTCCTCGCGGGCGAGTCGCAATTGTTCGCCGATACTAGCTGCCATCTCCAATCGCTCGATCCTGGTGTTGGTTGGTTGGGACGGTTAACCCAGGTCTATCGCTGCGCCGCTTGAAGAATCGGTACAACTCCCACTTTTTCTGCACTATAGCTTGCGCTGCTAAACGGTGTCAAACTTTTGCACCTTAAAAGATCTGCGTCTCTTGCTTCTTGCCGCCCGCGGTGGTACGTTGGCGGCAACAGTGACCCGGTAGTTGCTTTTAATCTTTACAACAGACAAAAGTGAGGACAAAGAGATGCCCATGGAAGCACTCGGAATGGTTGAGACCAAAGGATTCGTGGGTGCAGTTGAGGCCGCCGATGCGATGGTCAAGGCAGCGAATGTACAACTACTCGGGAAGGAGTACATCGGCGCCGGCTACGTGACGATCTTTGTGCGCGGCGATGTGGGCGCGGTGAAAGCGGCGACTGACGCGGGCGCGGCTGCCGCGCGAAGAGTCGGCGAACTGATCAGCGTGCACGTCATTCCGCGGCCCCATGCTGAAGTCGAACGCGTGCTTCCGGTCAATGGACGCACCGGATTGAGTCCGGATGAAACTGCGTTGCAGGGCGGCGGCGCGCGTGGGCAGCTTGGTCAGGGCGATCAGGGCCGCTCGCTCGGCGCGGGAACGCGCGAGCCGAATAAAGAAAGAGCGCGATGATCCGTGTAATCCGTGGCTAAGATCTAGAGGTTTGTGATGTCGGCCGATAAGGATTTAGTTTCAGTGCAACAAGCGCGCGACCTCGTGGAGGCGGCGCATCGAGCACAGGCGCAAGTTACCGAGTTCGATCAGCAGAAGATCGATCGGATTTGTGAGACGATGGCGCGCGCCGCGCTGGGTGAATCGGCCCGGCTCGGCGCGATGGCTGTTGAAGAAACCGGGTACGGCATTCCCGCGGACAAGCAGGAAAAGAACCGCTTCGCCGCGGAAGATGTTTGGAACTACTTTCGCGGTCTGCGCACCAAGGGAGTTGTTTCTGAGTCGAAAGACGTTGTAGAGATTGCGAGCCCGCGCGGTGTCGTCGCCGCGATCATTCCGTCCACTAATCCAACCTCAACTGCAATTTTCAAAATTCTCATCGCTATCAAATCGCGCAACACGATCGTTCTGTCTCCACATCCGTCAGCGGCCAAGTGTATCAACGAAACCGCGCGTGTGATGCGCGACGCCGGAGTTAAGGAAGGACTGCCGGCCGACGCGATCGGTTGCATGACGACGGCGACGATCGAAGGCACTGAGTCGTTGATGAAGCACAAGCAGACGGCCGTGATTCTCGCGACCGGCGGAATCGGGCTCGTGCGTGCTGCTTATTCTTCAGGCAAGCCGGCATTTGGAGTTGGACCAGGGAACGTGCCGGTGTGTGTGGAACGAACGGCCGATGTGCCGAAGGCAGTGCAGGACATTCTCACCGGCAAGTGTTTTGACAACGGCACCATCTGCGCGTCGGAGCAGGCAGTTGTTTGCGACGCTCCAATCGAACAGGCCGTGCGCGAGCAGTTCAGACTTCAGGGTGCGTATTTCCTCTCGGCTGCTGAAGCCGATCAACTCGGAAAAGTCGTCGCGACACCGCAGCGTTCGCTCAATCCCGCGATCGTCGGCAGGTCGGTTGAAGTGATCGCGAAGATGGCGGGTTTGAGTGTGCCGCCGGGAACGCGTTGTTTGATAGCAGACGTGGCGGGTGTCGGGCGCGATCATCCGCTGTCGATGGAGAAGTTGTCGCCGATCCTCGCCTTTTATGTAGTCGATGGTTTGACGGCGTGCGCTGAGCGCAGCAGGGAAGTGCTCAGGTACGGCGGAATGGGCCACACGGCCGGCATTCACACGCGCTCGCGTGAAGCGGCAGTGAAGTTTGGCGCGGAGATGCCGGCGTCACGCATCACTGTGAATACCCCGACGACGCATGGCGCGATCGGGTTCTCGACTGCGTTGCCGCCGTCGATGACGCTTGGCTGTGGATCGTGGGGCGGCAATGTCACTTCAGATAACGTGTCGCCGTTGCATTTGATGGATATCAAACGGGTCGCGTTCGAGACACGACCAGTCAAGAGTGCGCGGCCGGCGGTCAGTACGCAGAAAGTGACTCAACCGGTAGCAGCGAAGGAACCTGTTGTTGCAGGCGGCAAGATCGATCGCCAGGAGATCGCGGCGATTGTCGATCGTTTTCTTGCGGGCAAGCGCATCGAGCCGTCGAGTTCACCGCTGCCGCCGCCCGTCATTGAAACTGAAGCGGGGAGCATGTATGCAGGACCGGCGCCGAAAGAGAATGGCGCACCGAAATCTAATGGAGCGGAACGAGCGCCGGAGCCGCCGCCGGTAAGCAGACCTGCGCCGAGCGTATCGAGCAATGGCGCAAAGGCAGTGGATTTTGTCAGTGAAGACGACGTGCGGCGCGCGATTCAGAAAGGCGAAAAGATCTACGTCAATGCGAAGACGATCATCACGCCGGCTGCGCGTGACATTGGCGAGCCCGCGGAAGTGTTCGCGAAAGTGTAACCACGGATTACCCCGATTGCAGACGGATTAAGATGTTTTTAGGAACAGTGGTTGGCACAGTTTGGTCCACCAAGAAGACGCCCGATCTCGAGGGCGTCCGGTTTTTGATTGTTCATCCTTACGATCTCGACAAGGAGCCCACGCGCAACATCGTCGTCGTTGCCGATCGCCTGGGTGCGGGGACAGGCGAAATGGTGATGTGCGCCTTCGGCAAAGCAGCGCGATCCGCGATCGGAAATCAGGATATGTCGATTGAAGCTGCCGTCGTAGGGATCGTCGATCGGGTCGATATCAATGACACTCTTTCGGAAGAGATGCGCGAGGCCGCGCGGCGGCTGGTACAGGAAAATGGCAGACCCTGATCACGCCTGATCAATTCATCCCTTTCACATGGCCAATGAAGAGCTGATTTACCGAATCACCCGAGCGGTTTACGACCATCTTGGAAGTACGGTTGACGATACGACTGTCGAGCAGTTGGTGACTGATATCTACAAGCAAGTCGGCTCGGCCGCGACTTCCGATCGAAGCGCCGGGCAATTAAGCTCGTCAGAGGGGTCTTCGGAGCGCATGGTCATTTCAGTCTTTGGCTTGGACCATCCGGGGATAGTGGCGGGCGTGTCGCAGATACTGGCTGAGGCGAGTTGCAGTATCATCGACATCAACCAGACTGTGGTGCAGGGAAAATTCGCGATGGTGATTATTGCCGATACCGCGCGCGCGCGTGAAAGTACGGCCGAGTTGAAAGAGAGATTACGGAACGAGGGGCAGAAGCTTGGTGTGCGGATCTACGCGCAGCGCGAGGATCTTTTTAACGCCATGCACCGCATCTGATTTAAATCCTGTAATCTTGTCGAAGGCTTATGTCTGAACCTGAAATCGCACGTCGTTGTACCGCCTGTGGCCTGAGCGTACGCCAGCACGCCATGTTCTGCCCGCAATGCGGCAATCCGATTTCTCCCGCGGCAACGACAACTGTTGCGACTGAAACAGTCGCCGATATCGCTCCCACTCAACCGTTGACGCCGGCGCCTCATCATCACGACGGTGTCAAAGCCCGCGTGGAGAAGTTTCGGCATGTGTCGAGCGTCATGATCGATCAAGCCGCTTACGATCCGAGCCTGCGCTTCCTGCTCGTCGCGGCTGTGTTCTTCATACTGTTTCTCGTCCTTTTGATCCTGAGCAAAGTCATCGGATAGATGGAATACACCCAGGCCGAGATACTGCAAACCGTCGCAATGACCGAGATGGAGCATCTCGACGTGCGCACAGTCACGCTTGGTCTGAGTTTGCTCGATTGCGCCAGCGACTCGATGGACGGAGTCGCGCAAAAAGCAAGCGACAAGATCCGCAGCGTTGCGGCGCGCCTGGTGCAGACGGTTGACGAGATCGGCGACGAGTTCGGAATCAGGGTTGCGAATAAACGACTTTCCGTAACGCCGGTTTCCCTGATCACTGAAGGCTTGCGCGGTGATTTGATTCAACTCGCACGAGCAATCGACGATGCGGCGGGAGCAGTCGGTGTCGATTTCGTCGGCGGATACTCGGCGCTCGTCCCGAAAGGTACGACGCGTTCAGAGAGCCGCTTTCTCGATTCGATTCCCGAAGCACTCGCCGCCACGAAACGTTTGTGTTCGTCCGTAAACGCGGCCACGACGCGCGCCGGCATCAACATGGACGTGGTGGGCCAGGTCGGCAGAATCATCAAGGACGCCGCGGAACGAACGCGCGACGAGGGCGGATTGGCGTGTGCGAAGTTTGTCTGCTTTGCGAATGCAGTTGAAGACAATCCGTTTATGGCAGGCGCGTTTCACGGCGTGAGCGAAGCTGAAGCTGTGATCAATGTCGGGGTGTCCGGTCCGGGCGTGGTCCATTACGCCGTCAGACACGCCGATCAGGATCTTCCTTTGCAGGAACTCGCGGAGATCATAAAAAAGCTTTCGTTCAAGCTCGCGCGCGCAGGTGAGTTGGTCGGCCGCGAAGCAGCACGAAGATTAGGGATTCCGTTTGGCATCATCGATCTCTCACTGGCGCCGACTCCTGTTACGGGCGACTCCGTTGCAAACATCATCGAGGCGATGGGATTCGAGCGGGCCGGCACTCACGGAACAACCGCCGCGCTCGCAATGCTGACGGATGCAGTTAAGAAGGGCGGCGCCATGGCGAGTGGGTCCGTTGGCGGGATGAGCGGCGCGTTCATTCCAGTGTCGGAAGATGCAGGCATGATCGAGGCCACACAACTCGGGGCGTTATCGCTTGCGAAGCTCGAAGCGTGGACCAGTGTGTGCTCGGTCGGAATCGATATGGTTGCCGTGCCTGGTTCGACGTCCGCAGAAACTATCGCCGCGATAATCGCGGACGAGATGGCGGTCGGAGTTATGAACAACAAGACGACCGCTGTGCGAATCATTCCGGTACCCGGACGAGACGTTGGCGAGATGGTCGAGTTTGGCGGATTACTCGGAAGCGCGCCGATCATGCCAGTGAGCGCCTTCTCTCCCGCCATCTTTATTCGCCGCGGCGGCCGCATCCCCGCCCCCATCCACTCCCTCCGCAACTAGCCAGAAAAGCAGTAGCCACAAAAAAGCACAAAAGGCACATAACTGAGTTCAGCTCATTCATGCTTTTTGTGCCTTCTGTGGCTTTTTGTGGCTGAATGTTTGATATATTCGTGGCGCGATTGGAGGGAGCTGATGCCGGAAGCACTCGGGATGGTCGAATGTCGTGGCCTCGTGGCGATGATCGAAGCTGCCGACGCGATGGTGAAAGCCGCGAATGTCCGCCTCGTCGGTTGGGAAAAGATCGATGCTGGTCTCGTGACTGCGATCGTGCGTGGCGATGTTGCTGCGGTACGTAGCGCCGTCGACGCCGGCGCCGCTGCTGGAAAGCGAGTCGGCGAAGTCGTCGCGACTCACGTCATTCCGCAACCACACTCGGATGTAGATCTTGGTTTGCCGGTCTTGCACACCGGTGAAACTACGCGCAAGAAGATCAGTGGTTCTGTTAGACCAAGAGGTTGATTGATGCCGCGAAAAAAGAGAAACATTATCAGTTACATGCTCGAGAGGTTTTCCTACCAGGCCACCAGGGCCACGGGAACATCTTTCGCTTTCGTTTTGGCCCTGACAGTGATCGTGATTTGGGCCATTACGGGACCGGTGTTTCATTTTTCTGACACCTGGCAACTGGTGATCAATACCGGTACCACCATCGTCACATTCCTGATGGTGTTCCTGATCCAGCGCGCGCAAAACAAAGACGCGCTCGCGATACATCTGAAGTTGAACGAGATCGTCGCAGCCCTGGAAGGGGCGAGCAACAGGTTGATCGACGTCGAGGATTTGAGCGAACCGGAGATCGATGCGCTACGAGCGTATTACAAGAGACTGATTGACCTCGCGAGAGAGGATGACGTGCTGACCGCGACGCACTCGATCGAGGAAGCCGCGACGCGTCACGGCTTCAAATACAAAAGGAAGACCAAGAAATAACCACGGATAAAGACCGGGTTACGGTTTTTTGTTGGGCGTGGACGCTCCCGGCATCCTCACCGACGGTGGCCGCGGCGTGCCTTGACCTTCCTTGCGCGCGAGGCGTCCGCTTCTCGTCAGCGCGATCCGTTTTTCAGAAGAATTCGAAGGCTGGTCCACCGTGACCTTGATTGCGCGAAATGTGCCGTCAGGGGTCTTGTTCGTAGGATTGTAGGCGATCACGTATTGAGTGCGCAGATCCCTGATTATCTCGTTTGCGATTTGCGGCAGGTCAGAGATCGACTCCGGAAAGAAAGCGCGGCCGCCAGTTTCGGAAGCGAGCTTATTGATCAGGTTGACTGCCTTGTCACGCGGGCTCTTGCGGATGAAACCGGTTTCCTTGTCCAACTCATTGACAAACCCGATCACAAAGATCTGAACATCTTCCTCACGCAACCGCGCAAAGAGTTGTTCCTGCTTGTAAAAACTGTTCCGGTCTTCACCGTCGGTAATCACGATCAACGCGCGGCGTCGCCTGTCGCCCTCATCGCCCTTCCGGTACTCCGAAACGTGCTCGGCTGAGAGATAGACCGCATCGATAATCGCGGTCTGGCCGCCTTCGACATAAAAGCTGTCGAGACCATCCATCAACAATTCCTTGTTGGCGGTGAAATCCTGGACCGTCTCGATCTTGTCGCTGCTGATGAACCGTACGAGAAACGTCTCATCGCCCGGCTTGTTGCTGTTGATGATGGTCTTGCCCGCGTCGATCACGCTTTGTAGCTGCGAGCGCAACGAACCGGACGTATCGACGGCGAGGCCGTAACTAATCGGCACTTCCTCACGCGTGAACGTTTCGATGGGTTGCGGCACGCCATCCTCGAACACATGGAATTCATTCTGCGTCACGTTGTTGATTGGCTTGTTGTTTCGA
>DASSEB010000011.1:0-6786 GCA_035696765.1 Pyrinomonadaceae bacterium
TGCGTGCGCTGCTCGAGCGCTCGGGCGTGCCGGCGACGCAGTCGAGCGTCTCGCGCGATTTGGAAGAGCTCGGCGTCGTCAAGCATCACGGTCATTACACGTTGCCGCGCACAAACGGCGCTGCCGCACGCGGCCTGCTGAGTTTAGACCACGCGGGCGACTCTTTGGTAATCGCTCGCACTTTTCCCGGACTCGCCTCCGCCGTCGCGGTTGAGGTTGATGCCGCTGCTATTCCGGACGTCGTCGGAACGATCGCCGGCGAAGACACGATCTTCATCGCCGTACGCGATGCTAAAGCGCAGCGCGCGGCGGTGAAAGAGATTTGGAAGTTGTTTGGTACCGAACAAACTTAGGACAGATGAACACGAACAAAAACATTCGCAAGATCGTGCTCGCTTACTCCGGTGGTCTCGACACTTCCGTCATGCTTCGCTGGCTGAAGGAACACTACCGGTGTGAAGTTGTTTGTTACTGCGCTGACGTGGGCCAGGGCGCGGAGTTGTCTGGTCTTGAAGAGAAGGCGCTCGCGACCGGCGCCGCGAAGCTCTACGTCGAAGATCTGCGCGAAGAGTTTGTGCGCGATTACGTGTGGACGGCAGTCAAAGCGAATGCAGTGTACGAAGGCGTTTACCTGATGGGCACTTCGCTCGCGCGGCCGGTGATTGCGAAACGCCAGATCGAGATCGCGCAAAAAGAAGGCGCTGACGCGGTGGCGCACGGCGCGACCGGCAAAGGCAACGATCAAGTGCGTTTCGAGTTGACTTATTACGCGTTGCAGCCGGACATCAAAGTCA
This sequence comes from Pyrinomonadaceae bacterium, assembly GCA_035696765.1. GTDB lineage: Bacteria > Acidobacteriota > Blastocatellia > Pyrinomonadales > Pyrinomonadaceae > PSRF01. The sequence continues at coordinate 795 of DASSEB010000011.1, forward strand.
TCGCTCCGTGGCGTGAGTGGGACTTCAAAGGACGCATGGATCTGATTGCGTACGCGAAGGACCACGACATCCCTGTGACGGCGACGGCCGAGAAGCCTTACTCGACTGACGCTAACCTGATGCACATCTCCTACGAAGGCGGAATTCTCGAAGACCCGTGGGCTGAGCCGCCGGAGAGCATTTTTCAACTCACGCGCTCGCCCGAGAGCGCGAGCGCGGAAGCACAGGTGGTCGAGATCTCTTTCGACAAAGGCGCGCCCGTAGCAATCGATGGAAGGAAACTCGATCCCGTCGCGCTGCTCGAGACGTTGAACAAGCTGGGTGGCGAACACGGGATCGGCCGGGTTGACGTTGTCGAGAACCGTTTCGTCGGGATGAAGTCGCGCGGCGTGTACGAAACGCCTGGCGTCACGATCTTGCAGGCCGCGCATCGCGCGTTGGAATCGATCACGTTGGACCGCGAAGTGATGCATTTGCGCGATTCGCTCGGAGTGAAGTTTGCGGAGAGTGTGTACTACGGTTTTTGGTTCGCGCCTGAGTTCAAGCTGATGCGAAAAATGATCGACGACACTCAGGCAACCGTGACGGGCGATGTTCGTCTAAAGCTCTTTCGTGGAAATGCGATCGTGATCGGACGTCGTTCGCCGCATTCGCTTTACGACGAGAAAATCGCGACGTTTGAAGCGGACACGGTTTACAACCAACGTGACGCGGAAGGTTTCATCAAGCTGAACGCACTACGGCTGCGGTTAGGAGGTGGGCGATGACAACTCAGGCAATCAATGTCATTGACGTCGACAAGATCGGATCGGCAACTTCACCACTCGCGCTTGCGAAGACTGTTGCGCTCGTCTCTGCGTGCGCGGCGACGAAAGCAGGCGACGTGGTTGTCGTTCGCGCGCTCACCGACAGCGCGACGTACAACATGCTCGAACTGCCCACCGGCAGGCTCGCGAAGATTAATCCCGGCGACTTGCTGATCGGCGTGCTCGGGCGACGAAGGGCGTTGAAAGGTTTTGTCGGCGATGTGCCGGGTGCGCTTGCGAGTGGCGATCAGCTTCACCTGCTGAACATGGGCGGCGTGATCGGTCATTGTACCGGGCACCATTCGAGTCTTGGCGATGCGATCCAGCTGGAAGTAATCGGACTCGTCTGTGACGAGACCGGCCGTGTGGTGAATATCGCCGACGCTGCATTGCCGCCGCGCGCGAGGCTTGGCGAAACGGCGCCGATCGTGATGATTGCGGGCACGAGTATGAATAGCGGCAAGACATACGCTGCGACTGAGTTGATCAAGCAAGCTACGCGCGCGGGTTTACGTGTTGCTGCCGCGAAGCTGTCGGGAGTCGCTTGCCTGCGCGACACGCTGAACATGGCGGATCATGGTGCTGTGGCGACAGCGAGTTTTCTCGATTGCGGTTTACCCTCGACCGTTGACGTTGCGGATCTCGCGCCGTCGGCGAAGGCGATCATTGCGAGGCTGAATGAAGTCAATCCGGATCTGATCGTGATTGAGTTGGGCGATGGGATCCTGGGCGGGTATTCGGTCGACACCATCTTTTCTGATTTTGAATTGCTCGAAGCGACGGCGGCCCTTGTGTTCTGTGCGTCAGACTACGTTGGCGCGTGGGGTGGAATTGAATTGCTGCGACGGCGCGGCGTCGACGTCGATGTGATCGCCGGCTCGGTGACCGATTCGAAGATGGGCGAAGACTACATCAAGTCGCAGTTCAACGTGCCGGCGGCGAATGCGCGCCGCGAAGGCGCTGCGCTTTTCGAGTTAGTCATGGCGAACGTTGAAGCGAACGTGGCCGTGGGCCACGAATGAACACGGATGACACCGATGACAAGCAAAATTCGCGTCGGAATCTTTGGCGGCTCGGGTTACGGCGGCTCGGAGTTGCTGCGCATCCTGCTCTTTCATCCGCATGTCGAACTCGTCTTTGTCACGGCCAACGAGCATGCGGGCAAACCGATCGGTGAAGTTCATCGAAACTTAAACGGCCTTACACCACTGAACTTCGTCAAAGCGCCGGAAGCGCTCGATGCCATCGACTGCATCTTCCTCGCGCTTCCGCACGGCCAGGCGATGGACGTAGTTCCAACGCTGCCCGCGAACGTCAAAGCGATCGATCTCTCCGGCGACTTTCGCCTGCGCGACCAGGCGGTCTTCGAGAAACACTACAAACAGCCACACACCGCGATGGCGGCGCAAGCCGAGTTTGTATACGGTCTGACGGAGACTAATCGTGACGCGATCAAGCAAGCGCGCTTGATTTCGAATCCCGGTTGTTTTGCGACCGCCACACTGCTCGGGCTCGCACCGCTCGTCGCGAAAGGTCTGCTCAACGGGCGCGTCGTCGTCGATGCGAAGACCGGTTCGTCCGGCTCGGGCGCGAAAGCAGCCGCGAACACACATCACCCACAGCGGATGAATTCCTTCTACGCTTACAAACCGTTCACGCATCAGCACGTGCCCGAGATCGAGCAGGAGCTCGAACACGTCGGCGATTGGACCAACGAGCTCGTTTTCATGACGCACTCGCTGCCGGTCGCGCGCGGGATCTTTGCATCGATCTATGCCGAGTCGCGAAGCGAAATGACTGAAGATCAGTTGCGCGAACTCTTCGCGGATTACTATCGCGAGTCATTCTTCGTGCGGCTGGTGAATGGTTCACCCGATATCAACTGGGTGAAAACGACGAACTTTTGCGACATCGGCTTCGCGGCGCGAGGCAGGCAGATCGTGATCTTCTCAGCAATCGACAACCTGGTGAAGGGCGCCGCCGGCCAGGCGATACAAAACATGAACCTAATGTTCGGCCTGGACGAGAAAACAGCTCTGATGCTGCCTGGAACGAATCCATAAATCCAAACCACGGATGACACAGATAAAATCCGGATTTTTATCCGTGTCATCCGTGGTTACTGTTTTTGCCTGATGACGAACGAAGATCAGTTTCAACTCGCCACGTACAAGAAGATGCCGATCGTCGCCGAGCGCGGCGAGGGTGTCTGGATCTACGCGAGCAACGGCGATAAGTATCTCGATCTTTACGGCGGCCACGCGGTCGCCGGTACGGGACAGTGTCATCCTCACGTCGTGAAAGCGATTCGCGAACAAGCGGGCGAGCTGCTGTTCTATTCGAACCTCGTGTACTCGAAGGCGCGTGCGCGTGCCGCGGAGAAGCTCGTCTCCATTGCTCCGGACGCGCTTACCAAAACGTTCTTCTGCAACTCCGGCACCGAAGCGAACGAGAATGCGATGCGCATGGCGCGAATGGCCACGGGCCGCGAGAAGATCATTACTTTCAGCGGCGGTTTTCACGGGCGCACTGCGGATTCGATCAGCGCCACGTTCCTCGGCAAGTATCGCGAGATCGGGAAACCAAATGTTCCGGGCCATCTCCAGGCTGAGTTTGGCAACATCGAGTCAGTGCGCGACATTGCGGACGAGACAGTTGCGGCGATCATGCTCGAACCGATTCAGTCAATGGCGGGCGTGCGCATGGCCCCGGCGGATTTTTATCGTTCGCTGCGAACACTCTGCGACGAGCGGGCCATCGTGTTGATTTACGATGAAGTACAAACCGGTGTGGGACGGACGGGCGAATGGTTCTTTGCCGGCAGTGAGCCGGGCGGCGGAGTCGTGCCGGACATAGTGACGCTCGCGAAAGCGCTCGGCAGTGGTGTCCCGGTTGGCGCGTGTCTCGTTACAGACGCGATCGCATCGCATATCAAGGAAAATGATCTGGGCACGACGTTCGGCGGCGGCATGCTGGCCATGGCCGCAGTGACCGCAACGCTTGAAGCGATCGAAAACGATCGCATGCTCGCGAATGTGAAGCGTGTTGAATCCTACTTGCGAAAACGGATCGCGGAGGTCGAGCATGTGGTCGCGGTCCATGGACTCGGATTTTTGCTCGGGATTGAATTCGCAGAGAAGGCGGAGCCTGTGCATCGAAGGTTGTTGGAGCGGAAGATCATTACGGGAACATCGAGCAATCCGAAGGTGTTGAGATTGTTGCCGCCGTTGTGCTTGCGCGAAGACCATGTCGACATGTTTCTTTCGGCCACGGATGAACACGGATGAATACGGATATGCATTTTCTCACCACCGGTAACTTGTCCAGCGTAGAGATCGAGCGGCTGATCAAGTCGGCGTTGCGGTTCAAGCATGGCGACGATCTTTCGAAGCCGCTGGCGGGAAAGTCCGTGGCGCTCGTGTTCTTCAATCCCAGCTTGCGCACGCGCGCGTCGATGCAGGTCGGGGTTTATGAGCTCGGTGGTAACGCCGTCGTGCTCGAGCCGGGTGGAACGAGCTGGACGCTCGAGCATCGTGAAGGCGCGGTGATGGATTCCGACAAGACTGAACACATCGCCGAGTTTGTTCGTGTGCTCGAGCGATATTGCGTGGCCATTGGTGTGAGAACGTTTGCGGCGCTGAAGAACTGGCAGGAAGAGCGCACCGATCCGGTGCTCAATGCGTTCGCAAGATATGCTTCGGTGCCAATTATCAACCTCGAGTCGGCGATGCATCATCCCTGCCAGTCCATGGCCGATATGTTGACGATTCGCGAAAAGCGCGGTGGCGGGCGCAAGCGCGTTGTTCTCACCTGGGCCTGGCATCCAAAGCCGCTGCCGATGGCGGTGCCGAACAGTTTCGCACTCGCGGCGGCCCAGATGGGCCACGACGTCGTGATTGCGCATCCGTCCGGGTACGAACTCGATGAAGAACTAATTAACACCTCGCGGAAACTCGCGGGCGAAGCAGGCGGAAGTTTGGAGATCACGAATGACATCGACGCCGCTTTCTCCGGCGCGGAAGTTGTTTATGCGAAGAGTTGGGGCGGGAAAGAGTTTTACGGCAACACTGAACAGGAAACGATCACGAGAGCGAAATACCGGCGCAAGTGGATCGTCGATGAAGAGAAGATGGCGCGAACAAAGGGCGCCATCTTCATGCATTGTTTGCCCGTGCGTCGTAACGTCATCGTAACTGACGGCGTCATCGATTCCCCCGCTTCGGTCGTGATCGACGAAGCGGAAAACCGCTTGCACGTGCAGAAAGCGATAATGGCTGAGTTACTTGGTGCAGGATGATGGAAGTCGACAACCAGCTTCGTCTCGATCTGTTGCGCGAAGCGCTGCCGTACATTCAGCGCTTCAAGGGGCAGACGTTTGTCGTCAAACTCTCGGGGAAGGTCACGGAGAACCAGGAAAACCTGACCTCGCTCGCGGAGGAGCTGGCGCTGCTGCACCAGGTCGGCATTCGCATCTGTGTCGTGCATGGCGGCGGCAAACAACTCAGCGAGCTCGCCAACAAACTCGGCGTCGAGCAGACGATCATCGAGGGCCGTCGTGTCACTGACGACGCCACACTCGAAATGGCCAAGATGATCTTCGCCGGCAAGATCAATACCGACATCCTCGCGGCGCTGCGGCAACGCAGCATCGAAGCGGTCGGGTTGTCAGGTGTTGACGGCAACATCGTGCACGCAGAACGGCGCCCGCCGAAAGAGATCCTGAACCGCGAAACAGGCATGCGAGACAAGATCGACTTCGGTCATGTTGGCGACGTGGTGCAGATCAATGCCAAGCTGTTGACGGTGTTGTTGGACCACGGATACTTGCCCGTCATCTCGTCGCTTGGCGCCGACAATGAAGGCATGGTCTTCAACATCAATGCCGACACAATCGCCGCGGAGATCGCGGTGCAGCTACAGGCTGAGAAGCTGATCCTGCTCAGCGACGTCGACGGAATTTATCTGACCGCGGGCGATCCCGCGACAAAGCTTTCCCGGCTTACAGCGGCCGAGGCTAACGAACTGATCAGTAGCGGCGCCGCGTCCGGCGGGATGATTCCGAAGCTGCAGAGCATCACAGTGCTGTTGCGCCGCGGCGTTCACAGCGCGCACATCATCAACGGCGGGAAACGCAATGCGCTGCTGTCCGAAGTCTTCACGGACAAAGGCACAGGAACGATGATCGT
>DASSEB010000012.1:0-6795 GCA_035696765.1 Pyrinomonadaceae bacterium
GGAAAGGTGCGCTCTTTAATCTCCACGTTTCAGAACAGCAATATGCCTTTGCACGCCTGACGGTAAATTCGGGTGTTATTGTCGTAATTAACAACGCCAACGAGCCGGCGGAACTCGAGTTTGATGCTACAACCGCGAACCTGGCAGATGGGACCACGCTACGCGATCGCCTTGACGCAAGCAAAGACGTCGTCGTTCGCAACGGCAAGTTGCGAGTGAGTTTGCCTAAACGTTCAGCAGCAATCTTTATCCGTGGCTAAAAGGACTCTTATGCAAAAACCCCGCTTGAGCTTCTGGCACATCTGGAACATGAGTTTCGGGTTCCTCGGAATTCAGTTTGGCTGGCAGTTGCAGCTCGGCAACATGAGCGGCATCTACGAGAAGCTGGGCGCAAATCCTGATCAACTCCCAATTCTTTGGCTGGCTGCGCCGCTCACCGGTTTGATCGTTCAGCCCATTATTGGCTCGATGAGCGATCGCACGTGGAGTCGTCTCGGTCGTCGCCGCCCCTACTTTCTTGCCGGCGCTATTCTGGCCAGCATCACGCTTTTCTTCATGCCGACATCTTCAAGCCTGTGGATGGCGGCAGGACTGCTGTGGATTTTGGATGCGAGCATTAATGTCAGCATGGAGCCGTTTCGCGCTTTTGTCGCCGACAAACTCAACACCGATCAGCGCACGACCGGCTTTGTCATGCAATCGTTCTTCATCGGAGTCGGAGCGACACTGGCCGGCTGGTTGCCACTAGCCTTTCGACGTTTCGGTGTGTCGGGAAATACCGAGAGTGGAATTCCACTGACGATAAAGTACGCCTTTCAAATCGGTGCTGTGGCATTTCTTCTGGCCGTGCTCTGGACCATCTTTACCACCAAAGAATATCCGCCTGAAGACATGGAAGCGTTTCACCGGATGCGCCGTGAAAAAGCAGGTCTGGCTGCCGGCTTCAGCGAGATCATCACGGCCATCCGTGAGATGCCGCGCACGATGCGACAGCTCGCCCCCGTACAGATCTTGACCTGGCTGGGGCTCTTTTGCATGTGGCTCTTTTACGTTCCGGCAGTTGCGCGTCATGTTTTTGGCGCGGTTGACTCACAGTCTGAAGCGTACACGCGCGGAGTTGAATGGGGCGGCTTTGCGATGTCGTTCATGAACATCACCTGCTTTGTGGTGGCGTTTCTGCTGCCTAAGCTCGCTGTTGCGACCAGCCGAAAGACGGTGCATGCGCTCTGCCTTATATGCGGCGCACTCGGTCTGCTTTCAGTCTATTGGATCAGTAGCCCGTGGCTGCTCGTGGTCTCGATGGTCGGAGTAGGAATAGCGTGGGCTTCGATTCTATCGATGCCATACGCGATTTTGTCGGGTGCATTACCGGCGGCCCGGATGGGCGTTTACATGGGCGTGTTCAACTTCTTCATCGTTATTCCCGAGATCACTCAAGCGCTGACGTTTGGTCCGCTGATTCGCGGAATTTTCGGCAAAGATAATCCACACAGCTCGCTTTACGTCGTGCTGGTGGGCGGCGGCTTCATGTTACTGGCTGCACTGCTGGTCATGCGCGTGAAGGATGTGGCTGATGTGCCGGAAGGAGCGGTACTCGAAGCAGACAGGACGGAACCCTTGACGGTGCCGGAGTCTGTACAGCCCGTTCCGAGCACCGGATTGATCGATAAGAAATGAACCGCGTGTTGTCAAAGCAGAAAACATTCCTGGCCATACTGCTCCTTAGTTTTAGCGGCTCCTCCCTCGCCATCCAGCAGTCGTCTCGAGACGTTTCGAAGGAAACAGCACGGCCCGTGCGCGATTGGGTGCGCGATGGAGTCATCTACGAGATTTATCCGCGCGCTTTCTCACAGCAGGGAAACTTCAACGCGATCACCGCGCGGCTCGACGATCTTAAAGATCTCGGCGTCACGATTCTCTGGCTGATGCCGATTCACCCGATCGGGGTCGAGAAAAAGAAGGGCACGATCGGTAGTCCTTATGCGGTCCGCGACTACTACGCGATCAATCCTGACTACGGCACTGCCGCAGACTTGAAGCGACTCGTTCGCGAAGCTCACGCGCGCGGCCTGAAAGTCATCATCGACATCGTCGCCAATCACACCTCGTGGGACAGCGTGCTGATGAAGCATCCCGAGTTTTATAAACGCGACGCGAAAGGCAACATCACTTACCCATACGACTGGTACGACATTGCCGCTTTGAACTACGACAACCAGCAGTTACGTCGCTACATGACGGACATGCTGAAGCACTGGCTTCGTGAGTTTGATCTGGATGGTTTTCGTTGTGATGTCGCTGCGGAGGTGCCGACGGATTTTTGGGAGAACGCTCGTCGCGAGCTCGAGCAGATCAAACCTGACATCGTGATGCTGGCGGAAGCGCACAAGGCTGAATTACTCGTGAGCGCTTTCGACCTGGATTATTCATGGCCGCTTCACACTGCGCTGACTAACGTCTTGCAGGGACGTGGGCGCGCGTCTGAGTTGCGCGAGGAGTGGGAAAAGGAAGTGAAGACGTGGCCGCGTGGCGCGCTGCACATGCGTTTCTCTGACAATCATGATGAGCGCCGGGCGATCGCGCGTTTTGGTGAACCGGCTGCGCTGGCTGCTTCTGCGCTCGTGTTCACGCTTGATGGAGTGCCGATGATTTATAACGGCATGGAGGTGGGCGACACGACTGAATCCGGTGCGCCGGCGCTGTTTGAGAAGTTGCCGATCTTCTGGGCGTTTGCTGAGCGACGGCCGGAGTTTCCGAAGTTTTACAAAGAGATGATGGCGTTGCGGCGTGGCAACATCGCGTTGCGACGGGGAAGTCTTGAGTGGCTGAAAAACTCTGATGAGTCGCGGGTCGTGACATTCATTCGTCGCACCGCGGATGAACAGGTTTTGGTTGCAATCAATTTATCGAATCAACCGTTCTTTGGATCAGTTGAAGTTTCGGAGAAGAACTGGACTGGCAGCTTACCTGTGCTTTCGTTGGATGCATGGAGCTATCGCATTTTTAACCACAGATTACAGAGATGACACGGATTATTCTCGTTATCGTCATCGCCAGTCAAACGGTAATGGCGCAGGGTGTGGATGCGCATTGGCCCACTGCCGCGAAGAATGGTTTTGGCACATCGAACACGCTCAGCTCGAAGGTGTGGTTTACGCTCGCGAACGGCGTCATGACTGAAGTCTTCTTTCCCACCCTGGATGTTCCAAATGTTCAGAACCTTCAACTGCTCCTGACCATTGACGGCCAGATGTCGGCTCAGACTGAGAGTGGCGACACGATTCACAGGCTCGAGTTGCCCGATTCCGGCTCACTCACGTTTCGACAGATCAATACGGCGAAAAACGGTCGATACACGATTACGAAGACTTACGTCACCGATCCGCAACGAAACACCGTGCTGATCGACGTTGAGTTTGATAGTCGCGGTGGTGTTCATCCGCATGTCTATTACGATCCTTCGCTCAACAACAGCGGACTGCATGACTCGGCGTGGACCGAGGGAGATGCACTCGTTGCAGTCGACGGCGACAAAGCTTCGGCGTTGATGTCGAGTTGCGGCTTTGTTGAAAATGGAAGCGGCTATTTGAATCGGATTGAAAATGCAACGATCCAACTGGCTCCGCGAGTGGATAACGGCAACGTCATGCAAGTCGGAAGATTGAAGGACCTGGAAACGAAAAGGCGTTGCACTCTTGCGCTGGGCTTCGGAGAAAAACCCGCGGAAGCTGTGAACAACGCAAGGGCTTCACTTGCGAAGGGATTCGACAGCGTACGAATTCAATATGAAGCCGGCTGGCGTTCGTATGTTTCGCGGTTGCCGCTCGTCGCTAAATATCAACGGCGGTTTGATATGGCTGCGATGATCTTGAAGGGACTCGAAGACAAGACCTTTCGCGGTGCCGTGATCGCTTCGCCTTCGACTCCGTGGGGCGGCGGACCAAACGCAAACGAACCGACAGTCAGCGGTTATCACGCCGTCTGGTCGCGCGATCTCTACCACGTAGCCACAGCATTCGATGCGCTCGGCCATCGTGACACAGCTAACCGCCTGCTCGACTATCTGTTCCGTGTGCAACAGAAAGCCGACGGCAGCTTTCCGCAGAATTCGCGGGTTGATGGGAGGCCAATCGGCAACGGTTTGCAGATGGACCAGGTAGCACTCCCGCTCGTCCTTGCTTACCAGCTTGGCCGTAACGATCGACGCACGTGGCTAAACCACATCAAACCCGCCGCGGATTTCATTCTCGGTCATGGACCACGGACGGATCAGGATCGCTGGGAGGAAAAGCCCGGCTATTCTCCGGCAACGATTGCGGCGGAGATCGCGGGTCTCGTCTGCGCTGCCGATATCGCGCGCGTCAATGGCGATGCGGCTGGTAAGAAGTATCTCGAGACGGCAGACAACTGGGCGCGAAATGTCGAACGTTGGACCGTCACGAAGAGTCAAAGCGATTCGGGTTATTACCTGCGCATCACTGAAAACGACGATCCGAACGACGGCGCGACGATGCAGATCAACAGCAGCAGTCGCATCGTGGATGAACGCAAGGTTCTCGATGCCGGGTTTTTGGAGCTGGTGCGGCTCGGTATCAAACGCCCGCGCGATCCATTGATCGTCGAATCGCTAAAGCTTATCGACCAATTAATAAAAGTTGAAACGCCTGGCGGCGATGCGTGGTACCGGTACAATCACGACGCCTACGGTGAAACGCCCGATGGCGGCAACTACGATGGGCGGAACGGTGTCGGGCGGCTTTGGACGCTGCTGACTGGTGAACGTGGCGAGTATGAACTCGCTGCGGGCAATCTCGAGAGCGCGCGAAAAAGACTGGATACGCTGGCGGAGTTTGCGAACGACGGGTTGATGATTCCCGAACAGGTCTGGGACCGGGATGTTGGATGCTGTCGCATGGGGCAGGGCACCGGATCGGCAACGCCTTTGGCGTGGTCCATGGCCCAGTTCATTCGCCTCGCGATCAGTATCGAGCGCGGGAGCAACGTGGAAACACCGAGAGTCGTGCGGGAGCGATATGCGCGCCGCGGATAACACAGATAAGAAACTGATTTTCGCCGCCGATCTCGGCGGGACGCACCTCCGTGCCGCCACCGTCGATCAGAAAGGAAAGATTCAGTTTCGTTTCAAGCAGAACACACCGCAGGTAAAGGATGCGAACGCGATCGTCGATGCGATCGTCGCGGCCGTTCATGAATACGGGAAGGTTGATGAACTATCTGCGGTATCGTTGGTGGTGCCGGGAACGGTGAAAGTGGAAGAGGGCATCGTTGTAAAGGCGCCGAACCTTCCGTGTCTCGACGGCTTCCGGCTCGCCGCCGCGTTGACGGAACAACTTCATCTGCCTGCGATGCTGGAGAACGATGCTAACGCGGCTGCGGTAGGCGAGATGTGGCAAGGCGCAGCGGTCGGGTGCAAGACACTTATCTGTCTCACGCTCGGCACCGGCGTTGGCGGCGGAATCATACTCGATGGCAAGTTGTGGCGCGGAGTTGACGGCGCCGCCGCGGAGATCGGTCACATGTGTGTCGATCCGTTCGGCGGCGTTGCGTGCACGTGCGGGAGCCGCGGGTGTCTCGAAGTCTTTGCTTCGGCGACTGCGATCGTGCGCATGACACGTGAAGCCAGCCCCCGTTATCCGGATTCGGTGTTGCAGGGTAAGGACGACCAGACCGCGAAGACGATTTTTGAAGCTGGACAACAAGGCGACGAACTTGCGCTCGAGGTCTTCCGGCGCATGGGTATTTATCTTGGCATCGGGTTGGCGAACCTCATCAACATTCTCAATCCCGAAATGATTGTGATTGGCGGCGGCGTGGTGAATGGTTGGGATTTGTTTGAGAAGCACATGCATCAACAGGTCGAGGAGCGCGCGTTTCCGTTGCTTGCGGCGCGGGTGAAGATCGAGCGCGCGAAGTGTGGCGATGATGCAGGGTTATTGGGCGCCGCACATTTAGCCAACATGTTAGACAGGATTGCATGATTATCAAGATTTACCAGATTTTCCTCATCGTGTTTGTTACTGCCGGAGGCGTGCTGGCGCAGGACATCGCGACCCTCGAGCAGATTGGCCCGGTTTCAAGTCTCGAAAGAACAGAAAAGACGGTCACGCTTCATTGCCAGGACAATTCGCAGGTCCAGCTAACAATCCTCGCGCCTGATCTGATCCGCGTCCGTGCATCTTTTTCTAAACCCATCCCAAACAAGGACCACTCCTGGGCGATCGCTAAACAGGACTGGGAAACGCCACGCTGGCGTCTCGACGAAACCTCAGACCCGATCACGATCACGACCGGCGAGCTCGAAGTCGCCGTCAATCGTTCGCCTTTGCTGATTGAGTTTCGCGACGCGCGTACTCACCAGGTGCTCAACGCTGACGAGCGCCCGATGTCGTACGACGCACACGGCAAACTCGCCGGAATAACGTTCGACCCCAAAGCGGGCGTGTTCGTCGCTGCCGCAAAGAAACTCGGCTTCGACGAACACTTCTACGGCCTCGGCGAAAAAGCCGCACGCCTCGACAAACGCCGCAGCTCATTCATCAACTGGAACTCCGATACACCCGGTTACGTCGAAGGCAAAGATCCGATCTATCAAACGATTCCGTTCTACATCGGCTTACAACGCGGCATCGCGTACGGCATCTTTTTCGACAACAGCTACCGCAGCTATTTCGACTTCGCCAAGTCGTCGCAACAACGCGTCTGGTTTGGTGCGGAGGGCGGCGAGCTGAATTACTACTTCTTCTATGGCCCATCGATAAAAAAGATTGTCGGCCG
>DASSEB010000013.1:0-20688 GCA_035696765.1 Pyrinomonadaceae bacterium
GAACAAAAAGCATTCTTGGGCAAAAGCGCAAAGACGCAAAGACGGTAAAGGAAATAATTAAAGGCCTTTCTTTGCCGTCTTGCGCCTTTGCGTGAAAAATGCCGTCAATTAATCGGTTAGAAGCTCACCTGTTTCGAAGCTAACGTTTCCACTTCAGTTAACAGTCCCTTTTCCAAATGCCGCTGCTCTGAAGCGAAACTCGCTGCGTGCGGATCGTGCGTCACCAGCATGATTGTCTTTTTCAACTCGTTATTAAGAGTCGAAAGTATTTGCAGAATTTCTTCGCCGGAACGAGCGTCCAGGTTTCCGGTTGGTTCGTCGGCCAGGATCAGGTCTGGATCTGTAACAATCGCTCGCGCAATCGCCACGCGCTGTTCCTGGCCACCGGATAATTGCCGTGGCTGGTGATGCATACGATCGCTCAATCCGACCAGGTCGAGCGCGGTCTCGACGTTCCTTTTCCGTTCTGCCTTCGACAGCTTCGTCAACAACAACGGCAACTCGACGTTTTCAAAGGCAGTCAAAACCGGAACGAGGTTGAAAGTCTGGAAGATGTAGCCGATGTGCGTATTGCGCCAAACCGCGAGCTGGCTCTCACTCATGCGAGTCAACTGCGTTCCCATAACCTCGACTTCGCCTTCGGTCGGGCGATCGATTCCCGCCAGCAGATTCAGCAGTGTCGACTTGCCGGAGCCACTCGGCCCCATCAAAGCCAGAAAATCTCCCTCGTACAACTCGAGATCGACATGGTCCAAAGCGACGACTTCAAACCCGTCGCGAGAAAAACGTTTACTGACATTGCGAACTCGCACTATCGGTTCAGACATAGTTTCATCCTCGCGCTATTGAACTTTCACCCGATCTCCATCACGTAACTTATCGACGTCAGCCACCGCAACAGTCTCGTTGCCACTCAACCCATCGAGAACAAGATAAGCATCACCCCATTGTTCGCCCGTCCGGATCGTTCGTTGCTCAACCCGATTGCCTTTCACGACAAAAACAAATGCGCTGTTGTCCTTTTTCACTACCGCCGCCTTCGGGACCAGCACTCGCGCAACCGATCGACTTTCACTGGCCGGACTTTGATCGGCGAGGAAGTTCACCCTCGCATTCATCTCCGGCCGCAATTGTTCGTTTGGATTCTCAACCTTGACCTTGACCTGGACCGTCGACTTCGCACGGTTCGCCTCCGGCGCGATCTCTTCAATGAAGCCGGTGAATTTGAGATTCGGATAAGCATCCGGAATGATCTCCGCCCTCTGCGACGGCTTCAAACGTGCAAAGTCAGTTTGGCTGATGTCCAACTCGACTTGTAAGTCCGTCAGATCTGCCAGATCGACAACTGACGTGCGCGCGCCCGAACCGCCAAACGCGGACGGACTTACCATCTCGCCGCGTTCCACGATTCTTTGCAGCACTGTTCCCGAAACAGGTGCTTTGATTTCAGTCGCGGCGAGTTGCGTGTTGGCATAATCGAGCGCCGCCTTCATCTGCTGCACTTCCGCGTCCGCGGCACGAATCTCTTCCTTGCGCGGGCCGATGTCGGTCATCGCGCTGGACTGGCGCGACGCCTGGACCATTGCCGCTGCACTGTCACGCGCGGCGAGTGCGCGATCGAATTCGGCTTTCGAAGCGACACCGGAGCGATACAGTGCTTCAGTGCGCTGGTACTCAGCCTCGGCGTTCTTCAGGTTCGCCTCGGCTTGTAAAACCGCGGCGCGGTCTTTCAACTTCTCTTCGGGTCGTGAACCAGTGCGCAAACGGTCTAGTCGCGCTTGCGCCGCAGCGAGGTTAGCTTTCGCTTGATTCACTTGTGCACGAAACTCGCTGTCTTCGAGTCGAACGAGCACCTGTCCTTCCTGTACTTTGTCACCCTTCTCGACGCCGATCCACGCGACCCGTCCCATCACTTTTGCGCCCACAGCGATCTTGTGATGGGCCACGACGTAACCCGAAGCCGAAAGCACGCTCTCGCCCGAAGATGCTCCGCCAGTGTCGACTCGAACCGGGGCCGCCGAGATCGTCTTGACGCTCGGAAAGAGAAACACGTAACCCAGCGCAAGCAATGCCAACACCGCCGCGATCCCAACCAACAACAGCTTTGGTGTTCGATTGTTCGCGTTCGGCGACGGCGCCGGACCGCGATCGATCTTCAAACTTCTCAGCCGCTTATTGAGATCTTCCTGGGCGTCTTTTGAGTTGGTACTCGTCACCATAATCTGTCACTAAGCACGCAAGGCATCGACGATCTTGAATCGTGATGCACGAATCGACGGCAACAGCGATCCCACGAAGCCAATCACGCCGCCAAAAACCAACGCGAAGATCATCAGATCCGCTGTGACGCGGAAGTTGAAGGCGATCTCGCTAAACGTGACGAAGTTTGACGTGCCTGTCGAAACAAAATTCAACGGGAGCGCCAGCAGGATTCCGATGGCCGCGCCGATCAACGCGATGACCACCGACTCCAAAAGGAACGCGGCGAGAATACTGAGCCGGCTAAATCCCAGCACGCGCAAAGTCCCGATCTCTTTCGTTCGTCGAGCCACCGCGGCGTACATTGTGTTCATACCGGCAAACCCTGCTCCGACCGCCATGATGAAAGAGATGAATACGGCCAGCCCTTTCAACGCGCCCGAAGCCGTGCCTTGCTGGTCCTCATAAAAAGCCCGCTCCGATTGAGCTTTCAAATGAAGTTTCGGATCATCAGTAATTCGGTTGGCAAGCGCAGCCAGAGCATTCTGGTCCTTTGCACGCATCAACACGGAAGAGTAGCCATCGCGTTTCGTCGTGCTTGCAAGTGAGTTGATATCGACCCAGATCTCAGATTCAAAAGCCTTGCCGGCCGAGTCAAACAAACCGACAACTGTGTAGTCCGTCGTTTGAATACGGAACCTGTCTCCCACATCGAGTCCCTGAAATCTTTCCGCAATCCGCTTCGAGACGACAGCTTCGGTTAGGCCAGGCTGGAACACTCTTCCCGCGACCGTTTGAAAACCCGAGCGCAACTTGAACGACATTGGACCAACGCCGCGCACAGTCACGTTTGACCCCTGGCTCATCCCCTTGCGCGCTTTGTAGATCAACGTGACGAGTTCCGCGGCGGCGAGTGGCTTGTCACTCTCGCGTTCCACCCCGTCGAGGTACATCAGATCGTTGAAATTCTCGCGCGTAACTGAACTGTTCAGCTCGGCCGTACTGCCCTCACGCAGAACGATTAGATTCAGCGGTTCGCCACTGCTCGAGAGAGTTAGATCGATACCACGCGCCAGTGCCATCACCATTAAGAAGACTGCCACCGTTAAGCCGATGGTGAAAGCGGTAGCGAGCGTACTGCCCTTCCTCACGACGATGTTCCGGATGTTGTACTTCAGTGGTAGCGCCATGTTATTCAGTGCTCCGCAAGGCTTCGGCGATTGTCAGACCAGAGACTCGATACGCCGAATAAATTACACTGATTACTCCCACCAGGATGGACAAGACAAACGCCGCAATCAACGTTTCTTTCGTGGGAACGAAGGAAATGAAATTCGGAATGTAGAGACTCAGATCCACCGAGCGGAAAAGTAAAGCCGCAGCGGCGATCCCGATACCTGCTCCAACGCAAGCGACCATCAAAGCCTCGCCGACAAACAACGCCGTCACTGTGCCGCGCTGGAAACCTATCGCTTTCAAAGTGCCGACTTCCTTCGTCCGTTCGCGCACAGTCATCGCCATCGTGTTGCCCATTACGAGCAGCAGCGAGAACGTGATGGCGGCCATGATGCCATAGAGAAACTGTTTGACGCCGCCCATCATCGTCTGAAAGCTCAAAGCAAATTCCCGCTCGCTTTCAGTCTTTGTCGGCGCATCTGTGTTTGCGAAGATGGAATCGATCGCCTGGCCCACGCGCGGCACGTCTTCAGCCGTGTTTGCCAGGATGCTGAAAGTGCTGACCTGGTCTTTCGCCCAGGCCGGAAGCAATTCGTTTAGATAGTCGTAATGAAAGTAGAGTGTCTTTTCATCGCTGCCGGTGTAAACACCGCGCACGATGAACTCGACACTCTGGTTGTAGATCGGACTCTTCAACGTGACGCGCTGTCCGGGAGTGAAACCATAGAGCTTCACAAGCTTCTGACCAACCATCGCGCCCTGCCTGTCGTTGATGAAAGCCTGCCAGTCCGCATCGGACATCTTGAGCTCAGGCACGACCTCCCTCAGCTTGCGTGCATCCACCGCGAAGTTAGCGAAAAAGTTTCGCTCGTCTTTGTAGATACCGCCGAACCAACTGAACGGCATTGCCTCCTTAACGCCGGGCACGGTCTTGATCTTCTGGAGATGCGCCATAGGTATGACGAAGTCAAGCGAAACCGCGTGACGCGAGACGAGTCGCAGCGGGCTCGCTTCCTCCGTGCCTCGCTCAAATTCAGTCAGGATAGTGGCCAGACTTATGATGAGAAAAAGCGACACAACCAGACTCGAAATCGTGAGCAGGGTCCGTCGTTTGTTTCGCAGTACGTTCTTAAAAATAAGCTTGGCATACTTCATAAAGTTCACCTTTAGCCACAAAGAAGCACAAAAAGCACGCAAAATGGCTGTACGAACTTTTTGTGCATTTTGTGCCTTTTTGTGGCATAAAAATTTTGTTACTGCTTCGCGATTGCCGGTCGTCCACGAAGCACATATTTCTGCACCTTCCCGGTGGCCGTCTTGGGTAACTCCGAGACAAACGTCACGCCGTGAGGCGCCTTAAAATGCGCGAGATTGTTTCGTGCGAATTCTCGCAGTTCTTCTTCGGTGACGCTAGCGCCGGCTTTCAACACAACAAACGCGTGTGGCGCCTCGCCCCAACGTTCGTGCGGCAGCCCGACAATGGCGACCTCCTGGACCGCAGGATGGCGCAGCATGGCCCCTTCAACCTCGACTGACGAAATGTTTTCACCGCCACTGATAATTACGTCTTTCATGCGGTCGCGAATCTCGACATAACCGCTCTCGTGAACGACGGCCGCGTCGCCGGTGTGAAACCAACCATCTCTAAGCACGCGAGACGTCGCCTCGGGATCTTCGTAATAACCTTTCATCACCACGTTGCCTCGAACAACGATTTCGCCAAGCGAGTGGCCATCGTGCGGAACTTCATTTCCTTCCTCGTCAACTACGCGAAGCTCACCGGAAGTCAGCAGTTCAACTCCCTGACACGCTTTAATCACAGACTTTTCCGCACAGGAAAGTCCTTCGTATTCAGGCCTCGACTCGCAGATGGTAATAAAAGGCGAAGTCTCCGTCAGGCCGTATGCTTGCGTAATTACCCATCCGAGCTCGCCCTCTATTCGCTCGATGGTTGTAGCGGCGGGCGGAGCACCGGCGGTCATGATTCGCACGCCCGGACGCGCGGCACGTCTTAGCTCGTCTGGTCCATTGGCGATACTAATCAACACGGTTGGCGCAGCGCAGAGCATCGTGACAGACTCTTGCTCGATCTGGTTGAAGACGGCGACCGGGTCGACTTTTCGCAGGCAAATGTGTGTGCCGCCGGCAGCGGTGACGGTCCATACGAACGTCCAGCCGTTCGCGTGAAACATGGGCAACGTCCAGAGATAGCGATCAGCCATCGTCATCGGATGGTGAATGAGCGTGCCGACGACGTTCAGATACGCGTTGCGATGCGTAATCATAACCCCTTTGGGTTTTGACGTTGTGCCGCTGGTGTAGTTGATTGTCAGCAGGTCGGTTTCGTTGATGAGCGGCAGTTCCATTGCGCTATCGGCAGGCGCGTCCCGAAGTAGCGTTTCATAATCCAGCCAGCCGGGCTTTGTGCCTTCAAGCGCAACGAACGAGGTCACCTCTGGTAGTTCCGCACGAATGTCATCTATGCAATCAAGATAATCGGAGTGCGCGCAGACCACACGAGCGCCGCTGTGGTTGATTAAATAGACAAAGTCGGCGGCGATTAGCCTGTAGTTCAGAGGAACGAGCACGGCGCCAAGCTGCGGAACAGCATAAAACGACTCGAGCATTGCGTGAGTGTTGGGAGCGATGTAGGCAACGCGATCGCCTTGTTTTACTCCCAGCGACCGCAAAGCCATGGACCAACGACCGCAGCGCTCAAAAAATTGCGCGTAAGTCAGGCGCAAATCGCCGTCGATGACGGCTTCACGCTCTGGATACAACTTACGTGTGCGACGCGCAAACTCTAATGGGGTTAACGGAAGCTCCATAGAACTTCTCTATTTTTGATGAATCTAGCAGGATTACGAGATTCATCCTGTCTGGGAATTTCTGCTGAGCCACAGTAGTGCCGCACCGAAAAACGCGCATGAAAACGTGTCGCCCAACGTCCACCACAAAGGCATGCCCGAGGTGTAATCAATTAAAAAGAAAACTGGCCCAGCCACTAAAAAGGCGATGCCATTGAGCAGTACGAGCAGGCGGAAGCGCTCGACGTTCGAGGCGATAACCCACAGGGAAATTCCATGCATTCCGTAGGTGTAGGACGCCTGCCGGATCATGAACATGATGAGTGGTCCACCGGGCATGTCGCCCAGACCGAGCCATGCGTGCGCTGTCTCCATCCAGGAGCGCGGCATCACCACCGCTATGAATGCGAGTATTTCAACGGAACCTGCCAACCGCAACAACCATGATTGGAGACGCCGGCGATCCATAGGCAAACATTACGAAGAGCGAGCACTTCAAGTTTACATGATTCCGCGAATTAACCTATAAACCTGATTCGCCACAAAGCTCAAGGCAAAAGAATAACGGCATCCTTTTGTGCTTTTTGTGCCCTTTTGTGGTTGAAATACTTTTGGGCAAAGCTACTCGCGGCGCTCGGGTAGACGCAGCGGCGTGTCGACGTTCGCGCGGCATGGGTCGCCAGACTTCCTTCGTGCGGCTGGAGATAAAGTTCTTTCGTCCAGTTTCGCCAATCCGCATTCATCATCTACAAGCCGGCGCTGGAGCGTTTGGATTTCCGCGCGCAAAAGAGCGATGTCCTCCGCGCTGACACCTCGCGAACTCGCGCCTGTGATTCGCGACTGCTGTTCGAGCGTACGCAGGCCCGTCTCGATCGAAAACAAGCGCTGTTCTAGTTGGGTGATGCGGTTTTCTAAACGGATTATGTCCTGTTGCGGAGCTGGACCATTGGCGGTGAGCGCAGCCGAAGAGATCCTGAAGACTGTTATTACAACCAAACCTATGACAGATACCAGTAATACCGCGCGCCATCGGTAGCGACCCTCGTATTGCATGAACTCACCTCTTAAACCTGGAATAGCACGAGGTTAGCACAAGCAACCGCCGCGCGCCGACCCTTCAGTGGTTTCAATCGAACGCTCGTTTATGCGTATAATCCGTCACACCCCCTGAGTTCAATCGGAATCTTCGAAGGGAAGAAAAATGCTTCGACTTGTATCTCGATCTGCGTCGCTCGCGGTTCTGGTCCTATCAGCCATCTGCTTCGGCGCCTGCGCTACTGACAAAACGGTATCGACCAATTCGGCGGCCCCGGCAACTTCGCCCGCTGCGTCGCCCGCCGGCTCAGCCGCTGCGACGAACACGCCGCGCGCAAAACTCAACGTCAATACGGCATCCGGTCAGGAACTCATGAGTACCATTCCGAACTTTAGCAATCGAATGGTCCATGAGTTTGAGGAGTACCGGCCGTATCGCAGCATCCAGGTCTTCCGGCGCGAGATTGGAAAGTATGTTGCTCCGCCCGTGGTTGCGGATTACGAAAAGTATATTTTCGTGCCGATAGATGTTAACCAGGCCGATGCGCCAACGTTGATGCAGATTCCGGGACTCGATCAGTCAGAGGCAGAAGCGTTGATTGCAGGCCGGCCGTACGCCTCGGCAGATGCATTTCTCACCAAGCTGTCTGACAAAGTATCCCCAGCCGAGCGAGACACTGCGCGAAGTTACCTGGCCCAGCAATGAGCACCGCGGAAATATTACGGCGTCTGCGACTGTTCCTGCTCGTTTTCTCGGCGATGCTTTTCGCAGGGACGATAGTCGAATTGGTTCTCGTCAATCACCATCAGGATGCGATTCAGTGGCTGGCGTTTGCTTTCGCCGGACTTGGGTTGTTGGTCACGCTCGCCGTGCTCGCTCGTCGTGGACCAATGACAGTGACGTTACTGCGTTGGTCCATGCTGCTGGTGATTGGTGGAAGCTTGTTCGGTGTTTACGAGCACGTTTCCAACAACATCGCCTTCGAACGTGAGATTCAACCGAATGCGACGATGAATCGACTAATGTGGAAAGGCGTCGCGGGCGCGAATCCCCTGCTCGCTCCGGGCACGCTCGCAATAGCGGCCCTGCTCTCCCTGGCCGGAACTTACAAGTATGGAATTACCAACGGCGGTGAAGCGCCGATAATTAACAATTGAGCAACGGCCTTCGCTAAAGTTTGCGCTTTTTGTGCTTTCTTGTCGTGTTATTTGCTTGGCCGTGGCTCGTTTGCTATAACGATGCTGTTTCAAAAGGGGAGTAGATCGCCCATTACTTCGGGACCTTGAGTCGTCAACACGGTGCAACGTTTGCGCCCGGCTCAACGGGTGAGTCCAAAGCTCAATGATCAAGACCTTTTGCCGCGTGCAGCGCGCAAAAGGTCTTTTCATTTGCGCGATTGCATGACTTGGTTGTGTTCGCGAGCGAAAGGACATTCAGCATGGACGTTTTGTTTCCGTTTTCCGAGTACTGGTGGTTCTACCTGAGTTTTGTTGGACTCGTACTCGTCCTCCTGGCTCTGGATCTCGGGGTCTTCCATCGTAAAGCACACGCTGTAAGCTTTCGCGAAGCCGCGATTTGGACCGTCGTGTGGATCTCCCTCGCACTGCTTTTCAACGTGCTGCTCTATAAGTACGCGCTCTGGAAGTTTCCACAAGATGCACGGCTGATGGCGATTCCGGGATTTGATCCAAACGCTGCGGCGTGGCGTGTCTCACTCGAATACTTCACGGGATATTTAATCGAGAAAGCCCTCTCGGTCGACAATATCTTCGTGTTCGTGATGGTTTTCAGTTACTTCGGCATCACGTCGAAGTACCAGCATCGCGTGCTCTTTTACGGCATCCTCGGCGCACTCGTGTTTCGCGCCATCTTCGTGGCACTCGGCGCCGCGCTGATGCAATATCACTGGGTCGTTCTCGTCTTCGGTGGCTTTCTGATCTTCACCGGATTGAAGATCTTTTTCGCGCGGCATCAGTCAGTCAATCCCGAGAAGAACTTGTTGATTCGACTGCTGCGCCGCGTGCTGCCGGTCACAAATGACCTGCATGGCAGCAACTTCCTGGCCCGCGTGAATGGCCGGCTGTATGCAACCCCGTTGCTGGTCGGACTCATTTTCCTCGAAGCGACGGACATCGTTTTCGCAGTCGATTCAGTGCCCGCGATCTTCGCCATCACGAGCGAACCGCTGATAGTTTTCACGTCAAACATCTTCGCGATTCTCGGCTTGCGCGCCTTGTATTTCATGCTGGCGGGAGCTGTGGATAAGTTTCACTTGCTTCAGTATGGTCTCGGAGCAGTGCTTGTGTTTGTGGGACTGAAGATGGTGTGGCTGAACGATCTGTTTGGCGGCAAATTTCCGATTACGATTTCGTTGGGAGTGATTGGGTTCGTGATCGCGATGTCGATTGTGCTTTCGCTTCTGTTCCCGAAGCGCGCTGACAGGATTTCAGAATTCACCGGATAAGCACGATAATTCCGTCAATGAACACCTGTCGCATCGCACTGGCAAACATCCGGTTCCCGGCCACCGCCGAGGAGTCTGTCGCTTTGGCAGAACAAGCCATCGCTCGAGCGTCATTTGGTAAGGCGGACATCGTCTGCTTTCCCGAGTGTTTTGTTCCAGGTTATCGAGGAATGGGCAAACAGGTATCCCCGCCCAACCAGGTCTTTCTGGAACACGCGTGGTCCAAAATTGCTGCCGCCGCCGCGAATGCAAACGTCGGCGTTATACTCGGCACTGAACGCATCGTCGACAATGCCGTCATACCCACAGCACTCGTGATCAATCGAGACGGAACGGTGGCAGGCTTTCAGGACAAGATCCAGCTCGACCCTTCAGAAGACACGATCTATTCACCAGGTTTCGGGCGGCAAGTTTTCGAACTCAATGGATTGAAGTTTGGCGTGGTGATCTGCCACGAAGGATGGCGATACCCCGAGACTGTTCGCTGCGCGGTTCGGAATGGCGCGCAGATCGTCTTTCATCCTCACTTCAGCGAAGCAGAACCGGGAAGCTATATGCCTTCGACTTTCGCGGATCCGGCGAACTCGTTTCACGAAAAGGCCGCCCTATGTCGCGCCGCCGAGAACACCTGCTATTTCGCAACGGTTAATTGTGCGAGTGCCGGATCGCCCACCACTTCAGCAGTAGTGCGCCCCGATGGAACGTTACTCAGCTACCAGCCTTACGGTGAAGAAGGATTACTGTTCGCGGACATCGATCTCTCCACCGCAACGGGTCTGCTGTCGGTGCGCTACAAACCTATTTAGGCGATATCTCTCGACGTAAGTAAAAAAGTAAGTCGGTCGAAGGCGGATCGATGCCGAGCTGGCGAATCATTCCGACGACTTGCCCGCGGTGCAGTGTTGCGTGATTGGCA
Organism: Pyrinomonadaceae bacterium; assembly: GCA_035696765.1. Lineage (GTDB taxonomy): Bacteria > Acidobacteriota > Blastocatellia > Pyrinomonadales > Pyrinomonadaceae > PSRF01. The sequence goes on from DASSEB010000013.1 coordinate 10,599, forward strand.
ACGTGCTGCATTTGATCGACGACGGGCATCGAGCTTGGATCGCCGCTGAGAAGTCTGAACGACAATTCGGCGGCAAGTCTCGACTCGTCCAATTCGGAAACGTATTGCGCGCGCCGGTCGATGAGCTCGCCCCAACGTTCCCTCAAGGTATCGAGATCAGGACAGGCTTCAGTACTCCATAACGACCAGGCCTGATCTTTCGTGGGAGAACGTCCGTGCCACCTTTCAATCCAAATCCATTCTGCGCCGGCCATGTGGACCAGCGTTCCCAGAATGGACCTATGACTGATCCCGACGTCGCGCCGCAGATGTTCATCGGACAACTGCGCCGCAGCATCCATCGCGAGACCATTTGCCCACTCGGTGTAATCAAATAGACGCTTGATGTCTGATAGATTCATATTTACCTAAGCCAAGAAGGGGCACAAATTCATTTTGTGCTTTTTGTGCTTGTTGTGGCTGAAATACTTTTGAGGTAAAGCTATTTCGACTCAGCGACGATTGGGGGAACTGACGGACGGCAATCTACTCTTCACATACGACAGTGTCAACGAAATTATAGAAACCAGGAGGCCACGAGACCGAGGCTGGCGGCGAAGATTGCAGCAGTGGTGATCCAGCCCAGGATGTTCAGTCCCAGACTGTTGGTGCGGTTGCCCATGATCTTGCGGCTGTTGGTCATCAGCATGATCAGCAACAGCAGGGGCGGCGTTGAGAAGCCTTGCACGATACCGGAAAAGACGAGCGCCTTCATCGGATTGAATCCGAGGAAGTTCATTCCCATTCCTAACAATGTAAAGACAGCGATCGCGCCGTAAAACTTTTTTGCTTCCGACGGCTTGGCGTGCAAACTGTGTTTCCATCCGACGACCTGACACAGATCGTAAGCCGCGCCCGTCGTCATCACCGGAACGGCGAGGAACCCGACGCCGATGATTCCGAGTGCGAATAGCGCCGACGCAGCGTTACCAGCCAACGGCCTGAGCGCTTCGGCTGCTTCAGCCGCTGTGTTGATTTCCGTCGCGCCGGATTTGAAGAGCGTTGAAGCGGTTGACAGGATGATGAAGTACATCACCACGTTTGAGAAGAACATGCCCGAGATGACGTCGGTCCTTGTATGTTGCAGCTCCTTTTTCGTAGCGCCTTTTCGCTGGGCCAAGCGCCGCCGTCCCATCGCGATCTCTTCTTCCACTTCCTGGTTGGACTGCCACGTGTACAGGTACGCCGAGAGGGTCGTACCAACAACAGCTACCAGCATTGAGAGAAACTTCTGATCGAAGCGGATGGTCGGGATCAAGGTTCCTTTGATCACCTCGAGAAAGTCAGGCTTGGCTAGGATCGCGGCACCCACGTATGCGAGTAGCGATAACGCAAGCCAGCGGAAGATGGTGCGAATCAACTCGTATGATCCCCAAACCTGTAACGCAAAAATCGCAACGGTTACCGGAATGATGATGAAGGGCAATGGGACCGGCACGAGGAGAGCGATGGCAGCCGCCATGCCGCCGATGTCGGCACCGGCCTCGATGGTGTTTCCGATAAGAATGCCGGCGAGCGCAGGGTAGAGGATCCAGCGGGAATAGTGATCCTTGATGACGTGGAACAGTCCTTTGCCTGAAACCTGTCCCAGCTTCGCGGCGAGGTAAACTACGCCGCACATCATTGGAAACGTGACGGGTGCGGTCCAGAGAAACGAAGGACCTATTGCGGCTCCGGCACTGGCGTAAGTTCCAATCGCCGAAGGATCGTCATCTGCGGCGCCTGTGATCAGTCCGAGACCAAGCGTTCGCAGCACACCGTGTTTGCGCGACGGTGAGGGTTTGTCTTCCGGTGGCTTGCCCTCCGCCACATCCCTGCTCTCCTCCACTGGAGAGCGTTTTGGAGTAGCCACGATTAATCCCCCCTGGTTCGAAAAGTCTTCACTCACAAGAAAGCACAAAACGCACAAATAAGACTTCCCCATTATTTGCGCTTTTTGTGCTTTCTTGTGGCGATGATTTTTCTAGTAGTCGCCGCGCTTTTTTGTCGGTGCGCCAGCGTACTGTGGTAGGATGCGGCTCGCAGTTCACCCCTTCCCACGGAGAAGCCCTATGCCGGCACTCACACGTCTCTACGCGAGTATTGCTTTAACCTTCGGTGGACAACCTGCAATCAGGGACCTAATCGCGGCCAAATACAACTCCATAATTATCTGGACTGTGCACGTCGATACGGACGGTACGTTGTTCCTGAACAACACAAAGATCGTATCCCGCGGCGTCTACAAAGAAGCATGGCCAATGAATTTGCCATCATGCGTCGCCCAGCTACGCAAAGCCGGCATGGAGATCATCTTTTCAGTGGGCTCTGGCGAAACGTCCGACTTCAGAAACATCGAGACTCTGCTGAACGGTAAACCCGGTACTCAAGGCAATATAATCTTCGACAACTTCCTGGCGCTGAAGAACGCCATGGTCACTGCGGGGGGCGACATTGACGCGATCGACATCGACAACGAAGACAATCCTAAGGCAGAGGTGATGATCAACTTCGGCATCACCATGGCCAACATCAAATACTCACACGTAACTTTCTGCCCGGCGGGCGGACAGCAGATGTGGTACGACACAATGAGCGGTCTGGTTAAGGCCAAGGGGAGCGCGTTCGTCAATGCCATCCATTTGCAGTGTTACAGCGGCGGGAGGTGGAATGATCCGGCTGAATGGAAGGCTGGTTTCCAGAACGCCGGCGGCAACGCCCTAATGATCGCGGGGCTGGCGACAAACCAGTCTTCGCCGGGCCCGTGGTGGAACGGCGACACAAAGAGTCCAGGTGCGAGCATACACAAAGTGACCAATGTAGCGATGTCTGCAAAAGCCAATTGGGAGAATTATCTTTACACGCAGAACTTCCCCACAATTATGGCGGCGTTCCAAGGTGCGCAGACGGCCGCGAGTTTCTTCTTCTACTGTCGCGGACCTTTGGTTCTTAGCAATGGCCGCTCATTCAACACCGGTGACGCCGTATTCTTCATGGGTTCACCGACGTGGGGCACCGCTTCTCAGTGTGATTCGTACTTTCTCGGCACACCATGCAAAAACATCTACAACAATAATATGACTGACGCATGTCCCCGCGATGTGCAGGCCCAATTTCATTCCTGGCGTGCATCGATCGACGGCGGCTTCATCTGGTACTACGACTCGATCATCAGTTGCTACCTCGCGGCTTGCTGCGGCGGCTCGATGGACCAACCTACCACCACAGCTCTTGCGTATCGTGAAGCAATCACGAACGCCCTTACTTAACCATTATCCGGCGCACCAAAGCGCCCCCTCAAAGGAGAACCTCAATGACTGCATCCACACGCATCTATGCCGGTGGCGCGCTCGCCTTCGGCGGACAGCCTGCAATCAACGATCTGCTGGGAGCAGGCTACAACACTGTTATAGTTTGGTCAGTGCACGTCACGACCGACGGTACGTTGATCCTCAACGACACTCAAATCGTTTCCAACGGCGTTTACAAAGAAGCTGCACCGATGAACCTGCCTGCTCGCCTGGCCCAGTTACGCAAAGCGGGAGTCGAGATCATTTTTTCAGTGGGCGCGGGCGGCACGTCAGACTTCACGAACATCGCTACCCTGCTCGGTGGTAAACCAGGCGGACCCGGCAACGTGATCTACGACAACTTCCAGGCGCTGAAGAAAGCGATGGTTGCTGCCGGCGGTGATATCGACGCCATCGATTTCGACAATGAAGACAATTTGGAGACGGGTGTGATGGTGAACTTCGGCATCACGCTGGCGAACATCGGATACGCTCACGTCACCTTCTGCCCGTATAGCGGAAACTCGATCTGGTACAGCACGATGAAGGCCCTGGTTGCCGCGAAAGGCACTACCTTCGTCAATGCGATCCACTTGCAGTGCTACTCGGGCGGAGCGTGGAATGTCAATCAGGTGAGCGAGTGGAACAAGGGTTTCGCTGCCGCGGGCGGCAAAGCACTAATGATTCCCGGTCTCGCGACTAACCAGTCTTCGCCTGGTCCATGGTGGTATGAAAATGCAAAAGGTGGAAGTGTTCAGACAGTTCCCAACGTTGCCATGTATGGTGAGGCCAACTGGGACAACTATCTTTACACGCAGAATTTTCCAAACGTCAACGCAGCGTTTCAGGCGGCGCAGACAGCCGCGAGTTTCTTCTTCTACTGCCGTGGTCCAATGGTTCTCGGGAACGGCAAATCATTCCAAACTGGTGACGCTGCGTTCTTCAGTGGCACGCCATGGTGGGGATCGGCGCCACAGTGTGACTCATACTATCTGGGTCCACCATGCACAAATGAATACAACACCACGATATCCGGAGCGTGTCCCTCGGACCTGCAGGCTCAGTATAAGAAGTGGGGCAGTTCGCTCGCCGCGGGTGGCTTCATCTGGCTCTACGACTCGGTGGTCAGTTGCCTGCTGGCCGGCTGCTGCGGCGGCTCGATGGATAAATCCGCCACCACCGCCCTCGCGTATCGCCAGGCAATTACGAACGGGCTGAGTTAGTTTTAAGTACTCACAAGATGATCAGGGTTAGACATATAAGTCACGTCTAACCCTGCCATCTACATTCTTTGTTATTTCGAATCGACCGGCAATCCCGCATCAACCCAGGCGTCGAACCCGCCGTAGAGCGGATGCACGTTCTTCCAACCACGTTCCGCGAGCTCTTGCGCCACCCGGGCGCTCGATGCTTCGTGTGGTCAAGTGCAGTAGGTGATTACCGTCCGGTCTTTCGGTATTTCGTTGACGTGCATCGCGAGTTCATCAGCAGGCACTCGCACGGCGTGCGGTAGTTTCTTGTCAGACTCGCCCCACGCCGTCGGGTTTCGCGTATCAACAAACGCGAACTCCTCACCACGTTCCATTCGTTCTCTCACTTCATCGACCGTGATTCTGGTAGCTTCCATTTGTCCCTCCGCTGTTGTTCAAGCGAGACACGTGCCCAGCTAAATCCTCGATTTATGGAGTGCTTGACCCGCGTTGTGTCTGGAATCACAACGCCCGTTAAGTGCTTTTGTACACCGCAGCATGAAACTTCGCGGCTGCGAACTTTTCCCACGACTCTCGGCAAAATTTCGCAAGCCAGGTTCAGTACGTTTCGATTTGCCAGTATTTCCTCGGGCATGTTCTTTGCCCTACTGCTCTTCCGTATTGGCGTGCTTAATGGTATTTCCAGGCGACGCCCGATTTAACAACTATTCAGGAGTAATACTAATGATCAATTCGACCATGACGGTAAGAGAGGTTGCAAACGAACTGCCCGCAGCCACGAGACTCTTCGAGAGTTTGAAGATCGACTACTGCTGCGGCGGAAATCGGCCGCTGACCGAGGCGTGCGCCTCCGCCGGCGTGGAAGTCGACGACGTATTGGAAATGTTGAAAGTGAGCAGTCAGCCGGCAGGGCAGGCAAACGGCACGATGAATTTTCAGAGTCTTCCGCTTGCGGGGCTAATCACCCACATCCTCGACACGCATCACGTCTTTACGAAACAGGAAATGGCTCGCCTCCAACTATTAGTGCAGAAAGTGATTTCCGCGCACGGCGAAAAGCACCCGGAACTGCATAAAGTAGCCTCGCTGTTCACGCAACTTTGCGCCGATCTCGATCCGCACATGTTCAAGGAGGAGCGCGTCCTCTTCCCGTATATTGTGGCACTCGGGCGCGCAGGTGGGGAGAACGGCCCAGCGCCGTTTGCGCCGTTCGGCACAGTCAATAACCCCGTCCGTATGATGATGCGTGAACACGATACTGCGGGTGAGATTCTGCGTGAACTGCGAACGGTGACGTCTGATTACACCACTCCCGCGGACGGCTGTATCAGTTACCGCACGCTCTATGAAGCGCTGGAGGCATTCGAAAAAGATCTGCACCAGCATATTCACCTGGAGAACAACATTCTGTTTCCGCGGGCGATTGAGTTGGAAGCACAATTATCTGCATAGCATGTTGTCGCCCGCAGATAAACGATTAGCTGACGATCACGCGGCGCTGGGTGAGGTGCTGAAGCGGCTTCAAACAGCACTGAACAGCCGTGACTCGAAAGCCGCTCATGCGAAACTGGATCTGTTTTGGGCACGTCTGGCTGTTCACATACGCGCCGAGCATCTCCATCTGTTTCCTGCGATCACCCAGCACGCCCGCACGGCGGCAGTCGATCAAGCAGTGGCACAGTTGCGCGCCGATCATGATTTCTTCATGCACGAACTGGCACGCGCGATGGCAATCATGCGCGACCTTTTGAATACGACTGACGCGTCCACATTAAGCGGAGGATTGAAGACGGTCCGAGACGCAGTGAGCGAGGTTGAAAAGCGGCTTGTCGTTCACAACGAATTGGAAGAGAATGAGATTTATCATTTGACGAATGTGCTGAGCGAACAAGATCAAGCTGAACTCTCGCTGAAAATCAGCAAAGAGCTTGCGAATCAACCACCAAGGTTTTCGGTTACCGAGTCTTAATCGTCCATGACTGTCCCGTCGACCAATCGCAAGCCCGCATTGCTCGCCTTGGCAGCGTCATTCCTGCTGACCGTCCTCATCGTCGCCGGCTCGCGCAATCTCGAACACTACGACGCCGCTCTCTTCGGCTACACGATTGCGAGCGTGGTCGCCTTCGGCGCGATAGTTTTCCGTTACGCAGTCTGGTTGCAGCGGCCCGCTACACGCGTGTACTGGAGTCGCGGCTGGAAGCTTTATCTTCAGCGCGAAAAGTTTCTGCGGAACACTGCAAACGCGGCCGCCACCGTGGCCACCAACCTCGTGGGACAACGCTTCATTTTCAAGCGCGGGTTCTCACGCTGGGCCATGCACTTTTTGATCATGTGGGGCTGCGTGCTGTCAGCGCTGATCACGTTTCCACTCGTGTTCGGCTGGGTGCATTTCAGATTGGAAGGCGATCAGGGATACCGCGCTTATGTATTTGGATTTCCACTCAACGTCATGCAGGGCCGCAGCCTGATTGCCTGGGTGACGTTTCATGCCCTCGACTTCACCGCGATCATGGTGATTGCCGGTTGCGCGATCGCCATTCATCGCCGCTTGCGGGATCGCGGCGCGATTGCACTGCAGCAATTCACGCTCGACTTCGTACCGCACATGTTATTGATCGCGATTTCAGTCACCGGCTTGATGCTGACCGCCTCGAGTCTTTGGCTGAACGGTTACATGTACCACTTCATCGCGCTTACACATCAAGCGACGGTGATCATGACTCTGTTCTATTTACCGTTTGGCAAACTATTTCACGTGGTCCAACGGCCGGCATCAATCGGAGTCGAGCTTTACCAGGAGCGCGCGCGCGAAATGCCGCAAGCCAAATGCGCCCGCTGCGGTGCGGAGTTCGTCGCGCAACTGTGGCTCGAGGATTTGAAAACCGTCGTCGATAAACTCGGCTTCGACTATTCAATGGGCGACGGCAGGACGCTTCAGGATTTTTGTCCGCGCTGCAAACGAATCATACGCGCACTGGCGTACGCCAACTTGCCGGACGCGAAGGAACGAGTGTTTGAAGGTTCGCGAGAAACATGAGTAAAGTCGAAAACCTCGAGCAGATCATCCACGCATACGGCCCGCACCTGCACGACGCGCCGCATGACGGCTGGCGTGCGGATCGCGTCATCGACCGCGTCGTGCCGACGCACTGCCCTTATTGTGCGGTGCAGTGCGGCATGAACCTGCTCGTTGAAAAGAATCACGTCGTCGGTTTTGAGCCACGCTACGACTTCCCAGTTAACGAAGGCCGGCTTTGTCCCAAAGGCGTGACGGCTTACTTGCAGGTCCATCATCCCGATCGACTGCTCTATCCGCTGATTAAACGCAACGGACGTTTCGAACGTGCGGGTTGGGATGAAGCGCTGGAGCTCGTCGTCAGTAAGTTCAAAGAGTTGCAGTCAACGCACGGCAAAGACGCGCTCGGCGTCTATTCGGGATCTTCTTTGACGACTGAGAAAACTTACCTGATGGGCAAGTTCGCGCGCGCCGGACTAGGAACGCGATACGTGGATTACAACGGCAGGCTGTGCATGGTCTCCGCCGCAGCCGGCAACAACAAAGCCTTCGGAATCGATCGTGCCGCAAACCCGTGGAGTGATATCCCGCTTGCTGAAGTGTTGCTGATCGCCGGATCGAATTGCGCCGAGACTTTTCCAGTTCTCAATAAGTTTCTCTGGCAACAACGAGACAATGGCGGACGCTGGATCATCATCGATCCACGCGAGACGGCGACTGCGCGTCAGGGCGATCTGCATCTTCAATTGAAGCCCGGCACTGATGTAGCACTCGCGAATGGAATGCTCCACGTGCTGATTCAGGAGAACTTGATCGATCAGGCTTTCATTGACTCCCGCACAAACGATTGGACCGCGACACGAGAATTGGCGCTGCGATACTCGCCCGATGTGGCGTCGCAGATCTGCGGCGTGCCCGCGGAAAAGATCGTTGCGGCCGCACGGTTGTACGGACGCGCGAAAACAGCAATGGTCATGCATGCGCGCGGCATTGAACATCACACGAACGGCGTCAACAACGTGCTCTCGTACATCAATCTCGTGCTGGCGACCGGAAAGATCGGCGCGCCCGGACGTGGCTACGGAACCATCACCGGACAAGGCAATGGCCAGGGCGGACGCGAACACGGTCAGAAAGCGGACCAACTTCCGGGGCAGCGTTCGATCACAAATCCCGAACATCGCAAGTACGTGTGTGAGGTTTGGGGCCTGCCGGAAGACGAGCTGCCGCAGGCGGGCGTCTCCGTCGTCGAGATGTTTACGAAGATGCGTGAAGGCGAGATTCGCGGGCTGCTCTCGATCTGCAACAACGTGATGGTCAGTCTTCCTGACACTAACGAGGTACGTCGCTCGCTTGAAGGTCTCGACTTCTACGTGTGCATCGATTTCTTTATGTCGGAGGGTTCGCGATACGCGGATGTTGTGTTGCCGGGCTCAGCGTGGAGTGAAGATGAAGGCGTCACCTGCAACAGCGAAGGCCGGGTCGTGAAGATCAACAAAGCAAACGATCCGCCGGGTGAGGCGCGGGCTGACTGGTGGATCGTTCAGGAGATTGCGAGACGCATGGGCCGCGGCAAATACTTCACGTTCAATTCTCCGCGCGACATGTTTGAAGAGCTGCGCGTTGCTTCACGCGGCGGCAATGCCGATTACTACGGCATCACGTGGGAGAAGATCGAGCAGAACAACGGAATCTTCTGGCCGTGCCCGACTGAAGATCATCCCGGGACGCCGCGTTTGTTTGAAGAGCGGTTCTATCATCCCGACGGCAAGGCGAAGTTTCATCCGCTTGAATACAACCCGCCGAAGGAAGTTCCCGACGAAGAGTTTCCATTGATACTGACGAGTGGCCGCGTGGTTTATCAATATCTTTCCGGTAATCAAACGCGACGGATCGGTTTTCTCGTCGAGCAATGTCCCGAGCCATACGTCGAAGTTCATCCGGAAACGGCTGCGAAATTGAAGATCGTGGACGGCGAGCGTGTGCGCGTCGTCTCGCGTCGCGGCGAGGGAGTTTTTCCGGTGCTCGTCGTGCGCACGATCCGGCCGGATACGATCTTTATCCCGTATCACTGGGGTGAAGAGTTGGCGGTGAATCAATTGACGAACCCGGCGCTCGATCCGGTTTCGAAGATTCCTGAATTCAAGGCTTGCTCGGCGCGCATTGAAAAGATTCATGCGCGGCAGTTGCCGATTTTAGGACGACAGCGGAAGGGCGCTTCATTGAGCGAGGTGCGGAGAGGGTAGGTCTGCCTCAAGAATTAGAAGCCGGACTTGGACACAGTCAGTACCGGGTATCGATGCACTACGTCCGACCCGACGCTACCGCGTTACGGTACTGACTGTGACCACCAATCGGTGTTGAAGCAAAGGGGAGAGGGTAGTTGATGGAAGAGACGATGTTCATCGATCCGCAGCGTTGCATCGGCTGCCGTGCGTGTGTGGCTGCGTGTCGAGAGTGTGCCACGCACAAGGGCTATTCGATGATCTTCGTGGATTACATCGATCGCGCCGAAACCACCGCGACGATGCCAACCGTCTGCATGCACTGCAAAG
>DASSEB010000014.1:0-7682 GCA_035696765.1 Pyrinomonadaceae bacterium
CATCCGGGTCGAGAAGCAATTTCAGGAAGGACTGAAGGTCATTGCGGGCGACGCGGATCGATTGCAGCAAGTGGTTTGGAACCTGCTCTCAAATGCTTCGAAGTTCACGCCGGCCGGCGGTGTTGTGGGCGTTCGTGTCAGTCAGGACGACAACTACGCAGAAATCGAAGTAAGCGATACAGGCCCAGGCATCGCGGCGGAGTTTTTGCCGCACGTCTTTGAACGCTTTCGACAAGCGGACGGCTCCACTACACGCACTCACGGCGGGCTCGGGCTCGGGCTCGCAATCGTGCGGCACCTCGTTGAGCTGCACGGCGGTGTGATTGCAGCGGAGAACCTAACCTCCGGGTCAGGAGCAGTTTTTACGGTCAAACTTCCTCTTCCGAGCAATGAGCTGAATCTCGAGAGTGTGCCGGCTCCAACTCCGGCTCCTCTCGAAGAAAAAATCACAGACACCGATCTCGAAAACCTGCGGATTCTGGTCGTCGAGGATGAACTGGACGCCTTGGATTTGATCACGATCGATCTCACCGCACACGGGGCCAAAGTGCGTGGAGCCAGTTCTGCTGCCGATGCGCTCGCGTTGCTGCGTGCCGAGGAATTCGATCTGTTGATCAGCGATATCGGCATGTCGGATACAGACGGTTATGAGCTGATCCAACAGGTGCGCAAGCAGGAAGGTGAAAATGGCGAACACCTTCCCGCGATCGCGCTTACTGCTTACGCGCGTGCGCAGGATCGAATACGCGCGATCGCGACGGGTTACAACACACACGTTGCGAAGCCGGTTGAGTCACGTGAACTGGTTGCTGTTGTAAAATGCCTGACCGGAAAAATGGACAAGATTACGCCATCTTGATGCGTTGCTCCTGGGCCACCACTCCCCTATCAATTTCCTACCACGACGAAGAGTGGGGCGTGCCTCTTCATGACGATACGCGTCTCTTCGAGTTCCTGGTCCTTGAAGGAGCGCAGGCAGGTCTCAGTTGGGAAACGATTCTGAGAAAACGTGACAACTATCGCGCCGCGTTCGATGGCTTCAATCCAACCAAGGTCGCGAAATACGATCAGCGCAAGATTGATGCGCTGTTACAAGACGCGGGCATCATCCGCAACCGGCTCAAGATCAATTCCGCCGTAACGAACGCGATCGCCTTCCTGCAAGTCAAACGAGAGTTCGGCAGCTTCGATGAGTATGTGTGGCGCTTCGTAAATGGAAAGCCGCTGCGGCGCAAGCCAGGACAACCGATCGTTGCGCGCACGGAAGTCTCAGATGCGCTGAGTAAAGACTTGATTAAGCGCGGTTTTAAGTTTGTCGGGTCAACGATCTGTTATTCGTTCATGCAGGCGGTTGGGATGGTGAACGATCACGATTCAAAGTGTTTCCGGTACCGCGAAGTCGAAGAGGTTTCACCCAAAGCCGCAAAGGTTCAAAGTAAGTCGCAAAGTTAAATCTCGCGGGATTTTCGGTCTTTTGGGCCTTTGCGTGAAATGTTCTTTATGCGACTATGACGCAACCTTGTAAACGGAGGTCCTCCATTTGCGACACACAACTGCGAAATTGCTCTTGCTAGCCACTCTCGTGTTTCTCCTACTCGCACCCGCGGCGTTTGCACAGAACGCGCGGGCCGCACTTGCTTCGCTCCCTGAAGCAGACGTCCTGATCTACGTCAGCCCGCAACGCATTCTCAACGACGCGGCGCCGCGCGTGATGGCGCCCGCTGAGCTCCCGAAGATGCGTGCAGCCTTCGCCGATATCAAGAAATCGATCGGGGTCGATCCGGCGACGGTCGAGTATCTCGTCATCGCGTTGCGCTTTCACAAGCCGGCGAACGATCTGAGTTTCGTCGCGCCTGATGTGATGGCAGTGGTCGGCGGAGACTTCAGTTCCGAATCGCTCATGACGCTGGGCCAACTCTATCTACAGGACAAGCTCCGCGTTGAGAAGTACGGCACCAAATCAATCTCGGTGATGAAAGTCGATCAAATTGCGACTCAAGCGGAGAAGAATTCCATATTCAAACCGTATGTCGAGCTTGGCGCGGTCCCTTTGAGTGCAAACTCTTTCGCGATCGGCAACTTGCGTTATCTCAAGTCAGCCGTCGACGCTGCCGATGGCAACGGCCGCATCAGTCCAGCGGCGATCGAATCGTTAATGCGAGATCCAAATGCGCTGATGGCTGCTTCAGGCGCGCCGTTGAGTGCACTGACAAAAAGTTTTGGTTTACTCGGACTCGAAAACACTCCTCGAGAGTCACGCTTCGACACGAGTTTCGGCAACTTCTACACGGCCGTTACGATGGATGGAACAAAGTTCAGTCTGCGCGGTGCGATGAATGCCGACAATCCTGACACGGCGAAGATCATCCATGGCCTGCTTTCAGGACTGGTGCATCAAGGTATGGATGCCGTGCCCGACAAGAACGCGCAAACGATTTTGCAGTCTCTCAAGATGACGGCGAAAGAGAGCGAGATCCTTTGGGAAGCAGACATTCCGGAAAAGACAGTCGCGGACTTCATTAAACCATCGCCGCCCACGCCGAAAATTCAAGTTACTCAACCTCCGCGGCGGCCGCCAGTGCGAAGGAAGCGGACTAGATAAGAGCACCAAAATCCAAGGAGAGAATCGAATCATGCGAAAGTCAATTGCCGTGGGCCTGCCAGTTTTAATGCTGCTCGCAATCTCAATACTGTTTGTGACTTCTTTCGACATTGTGACAACGTCGTCGGCGCAAAACGCTAACAGTTCCAGGACGACGAACAAGAACCAGAACCAGAACGACACGCGTTCGATTATGTCCACGCCTTCCGGAGGCGGCGCGCCACAGGATTTCTCAAAGAACACCTGGGAACTGCCGGCCGACGCGGACAAGACCAAAAATCCGACGATGCCAACTACTGAGTCGATCGCCAAAGGGAAAGAGCTCTACCTCGAGAAAACGAAAGGCAACTGTATCTTTTGTCATGGCGAGACCGGGTCAGGAAACGAAGCAAACCTTGCCAAGCTTCGCCGCAAACCGGCGGACATCTCGAACAAAGAGCGGATGACGGCAATGACCGATGGAGAAATTTTCTGGAAGATCTCGAAAGGCATCAACGGGATCATGCCCGCCGGTGAGAAGCGCATGACTGAGGAAGAGCGTTGGGACGTCGTGAACTACGTGCGCACGCTCGCCAAAGACAAGTAAAGAATTTCGCCACGGATCCGTGGCTGAGATCAAAAGAACCGTTCCGCGTACTCTCGCAGTTCTTTTAACGACGACTCCGACAACACTCTAAACACTTTCACGTCACAGCCCGCGGGAATACGCGGCGCCATCAGCGAATCGGTGATCACAAACGTCGCCGAGCGCAATCCCTTCTCCCAACTGCGCTCCCGCCCATCCCGAAAACTCAGCGCGTCGGCGTCGAGTCCGGCTGCTACCAGCATCGTGCGCGCCCAGCGCAGGAACTCGGGCCAACGTGAAACGATCGCAACCAGCGCCTCGGGCGAAGGCCGTGTTTGTCCACGCATCGATTCCACCACCGACGCTGAATGAAGTACGAGCAGATCAGTCTCAGGCTTGATCCGATGCGCGTGCCCTTCGAGATGCCCATACAGGACCAACGGCACAGCGCCCGCCGCGCCGTCAAAGTGCTCAGGAGCAGTTCCTCTGACTGTCACTTTCGTCGCAGTGGAGATTTCGGCAACGAGAATCTCGCGCAGCTCCGGATCGGGTTCGATCAGCAGGAAATGATCCGGGCGCTGCAACGACAGCGATCGCTGAACACCTGCCTGTATTTCCGCGAGCGAGTATCCATCCTCGCGCAGGTTTCGGAAAAAACGCCCAATGAGCTGATCGAGCGCGAGCCTGTCTTCGACGGGCTCGTCGTTTCGCGCTCGCACGTAAACGCCGCTTCCCTTGCGAAACTCGACCCACCCTCGCTTTGCAAGTTCGCGATACGCGGCGCTGACAGTGTTGGCGTGAATATCGTAACGTCGCGCGAGTTCGCGTGTGCTCGGCAGTCGCTCGGCCACTTTCAAATCGTTACTGACGATGCCGAGCACGATCTGCGTCACAAGCTGCTCGCGAATTGGAACTTCACTGTTTTTGGAAATCCAGAGTCGCATGTCGGATTTGACAGGATTTCAGGTTCACCGGATTATAAGCGTCAGCGATGCATTCCGCCTCATATTTAGCGCTGTTGGACGAAGGATTGCTCGAACGCCGGGTCGAAGAGCTCGAGCGTCTGCTGGAACGCTGCACCGTTTGCCCACGCGACTGCCTGAACAATCGTTTGAATAACGACATCGCCGCCTGCTACTCCGGCCGTTTGCCGATCGTGTCGTCGTACACGGCGCATTTCGGCGAAGAGCCGCCGCTCGTCGGCACTAAAGGCGCGGGTAACGTATTCTTCGGTAACTGCAACCTGCGCTGTGTCTATTGCCAGAACTACCAGATCTCGCAAACGCATAAACAACAGATTAAAAACGAAGTCACGCACGAACGTTTGGCGGAGATGCTGCTCGAGCTCCAGGCGCGTGGTTGCCACAACATCAATTTCGTTTCGCCCACACATTTTGCTCCGCAGATGGCGCGCTCGATTCTGCTCGCGGCGCAAAATGGTTTGCGTCTGCCGGTGGTCTATAACACAAACGCTTATGATTCAGTCGCTGTACTGCAACTGCTGGATCGCATCGTCGACGTTTACCTGCCGGATCTGAAATATGCTGACGACGAGTCGGGCTATCTCTATTCGAAAGTCAGCGGCTATAAAGAGTTTTCGCGGCTCGCGCTTCATGAAATGTACCGGCAGACGGGTGACGAGCTTGTGTTTGATGAAGATGGTTTATTGAAGCGCGGTCTGGTGGTGCGGCTGCTCGTGCTGCCAAACGACATCGGCAGCATTGCGGAATCGATCGAATGGATTAGAGATGAGTTGAGTCCGCGTGTGGCGATTTCTCTGATGGCCCAGTATTACCCGACCAACCAGGCGGAGACGAACAAGCGTTACGTTCTGCTGTCGCGCAGGATTAGAGAAACGGAGTGGTTAAAAGCTACGGCTGCGCTGGAAGAGTTGGGGATGAGCGAAGGTTGGATGCAGGAGTTTGATGGGGCGGCTTACTACTATCGCCCGGATTTCAATAACGCCGACACGCCGTTCAAAGACATCCGAGACTTTGAAACACGGATGAACGCGGATTGAAGACACGGATTAAATCCGTGGTTTTTATCCGCGTTCATCTGTGGTCTCATACCTGACCGCGGGGCTGCCGGCCGGATAGAAAACACCTAACAACCGCAACTCTCCATCGCCCGTGTTCTCAACACAATGCACCTGGCGTTTTGGAAGATAAATGCATGACCCGGCTGCGATCGGAGTGTTCGTCTCGCCCGCCCACATTCGCCCCTCTCCACGAAGAATGAAAAGCACCTCTTCATACTCGTGAAAATGATCGGGCGCGCGACCCGGAGGAATCGAGCCGACAAACTGCGTCACCTGCTCGCTGCCAATCTCGTCGTCGACCAGAACACGATACCAGCGATCGGCCGTCGGCAAGGCCCTGCGATCTGACAGTTTCACGATCGGAGATACTTCGCTGCGCACCGGTTGGTCCACCGGCGGCGCAATTGTTAATCCCTCCTCAGGACACTGGCAGCTAACAAAGCGCACTACATCCGGTCCGGGATTCTCAACGCGCAGTGTTTGTCCCGGGCGCAAATAGACACCAGTTTCGGAACCAACTTCATAAGTGCTGCCGTCAATGAGAATCGTGCAAGCGCCTTCCAACACGTAAAGCACCTCGTCGCACTCACGATTGCGCAGTTCGGGTGACGGTCCTGGTGCAAACTCCAGGATGCGCAACGAGATTGCCTCCGCGCCGTTGCCCCTGTTTATTTGATTCCAAACCATCAGCGACCCCGAGACGCGGGGAGTCCCTTCATGCATCGTCGACACCCGGCATCCGCCATCCAACACTACCGCCATCGCCGCAGCTCCTATGACTTGCTCGTTTTCAAATGGTGCGTCGTGTGTTCAGTTATCGAGGGGACCTGAGGTTTGGAGGCGGGCGCGAGCTCGTTCGTTAGGTTCGCGGGGGCAGACACTTCGTAAGGCAGCCTGTTCAGACCTGAATCGAGCGCCTTTTGCGATATAGCATCGTCGACATTACCCGGCAGTTTTTTACGCGGAACGGTAAACAGCAATCCATTGATAACCATTCCCAACCCAACGACGAACGTGATGAATGCTGCCGGCGAGAGGAAGGCGAAAAGATCGTGTCTATCGGAAGCTATGACCGCAACAATCGTCGCGCCCAAGCCTATTGCGGCAGTGATCACCCCCGCACGAATCCTGCGCAAACGCTTCTCTTCGGGCGACTCCAGAAACTTCTCAAACGGCGGCAGGATATCTTCCGCAACCTTCTCGAGGTCCTTCGCCGAACTCATCTGCCGTATCTTGTCGGCCACTGCCATACCGATGTGTTCGCGCGCCGACACGGCCGACTGCGTGATCGCGTCAGGGTTTTCCAGCGAATTGCGAACGATGCGCAAATCCGTGCCGCAGGCGCGACAGAATTGACTCAGTTGTCGTTCTTCAGAACCGCAGGACGGGCAGTACATATCGGCGGATTATACGGCACAAGGCCCGGTAAGTTCCTTTCAAATGACTCTCCCCAAACAAGCACAAAGGCACAAAAATCAAAGAACTCCTTTTGTGCCTTTTGTGCCTTTTTGTGGCAAATTCGCATTCCCTACCCGCCATGCTAAGATCCGCGAAGATTTCGCAGAGGTGTTGTCCATGAAAAAACTATGTGTCTTAGCCCAGGCCCTCCTCCTGTTTTGCTTTTCGCAGTCGCCCGCCATTGCCCAGAATCAACCGGCACAGCCGCCTGCAACTGAAGAGCAGGAACAGCAGAAAGCCGAACGAGAAAAGAACGCCTATCGCCTGCTGGATCAGGTGCTCGACGAAGCCCAATCGCTGCGACTTGCCGAGAACCGGGTCCGCGTTCAGATAAATGCTGCCGACATGCTTTGGGACCAGAATCAGGGACGGGCTCGCTCGCTTTTTTCCACGGCCGCGGAGGGAGTCGCGGAGATGGGCCGAGCCCAGGCCCGGCAACCGAATCGAAATCGTGAGTTCACGGACACCAATGGCGTGAGCTTCATCACCTCCGGCCCGGTTGGAGCACAAAACTTCCGCTCGTTTGGCTTACGACAGGAACTGATATTAACGGCCGCTCGCCACGATGCCGCACTCGCTTACCAGTTGCTAGCGGTCACTAAACCACCAGCGTCTACGCAGAACGTTGCCGATCAGCGTGGTCCACGCCCGCAAGTCAATTCGGAAGATAATCTCGAGCAAATGTTACTCGGCAGGATCGCGGCGCTCGATCCAAAACTCGCAGCTCAGAACGCCGAGCAGATGATCGACAAAGGGCAGTTTCCAAGAACACTTCCTGAAGTAATCAACCAGCTCCGCGCCCAGGATTCCGAAGCTGCTGACAAACTGGCCGACAAGACTGTGAAACGAATTCAAGCCGCAAACCTCTTAACTAACAACGAAGCGGGCGCGTTGGCCCAGGCGCTTTTAATACCTGGGCCACGTCCCGCCGACAGCGAAAGCACAGCCGCCGCGAAAGAGCCGGCTCAATCTCGTGGACCAGCGCTCGAACAATCGGCTTTCGTCGACCTGCTATC
>DASSEB010000015.1:0-6086 GCA_035696765.1 Pyrinomonadaceae bacterium
CGAGGAAGGAAAACCGCTGCCCGATCTGATCATGATCGACGGCGGCAAGGCGCAACTGAATGCAGCGGCCAGCGCGATGAGCGAACTCGGGCTTGAAGCCATTCCGATGGTCGGAATCGTCAAGCCGCCGCAGCGGCACAACGATGTCGCATACCTGCTGATGAAAGGACGCGAGGACGAGCCGATCTATCTCGACTCACACTCGCTGATACTCCGCCTGTTGCAAATGGTGCGTGATGAGACGCACCGGTTCGCCGTTACATACCATCGGAAGCGCCGTGAGTTACGCGACTTCACTTCTGAGCTGACGGCTATTCCCGGTGTCGGAGACAAGCGGAAAGGACGACTGCTGCGCCACTTCGGTTCGATTCAACGAATCGCGCGCGCGGGCGTGAACGAACTGACGCCATTCGTCGGGCGCAAGACGGCGGAAGAGATCGCGGACCACTTCGAACGACAAAGGATATTGGCTAAATCAGGCACGGATCACACGGATTTATCCGTGTAATCCGTGGTTTACGTTCCCTGGCCTTTCACCCCGCTGAACTCATAAATCAAATACAACTTCAACGATCCATCGAGCACTTCGGCGCGGACGTCTTTCGCGTGTGCTTTAACCGCTCCATTGCTCGCTTTCACCGGGATCATCAGCGATAGCTGTTGCTCATTCAGCAGCACCAGCGGATTTACCTTTTGATCGATCGCACTCTGCACGAACACGGTGATGAAGTTGTTTGCAATCGGATTCACGCCTTCGAGATTCACGCCTTCGACGTCGACGTGCCCGTAGACTGTCTGCTTCGCTTCGTCGAAAGACAACTTGATCTGCGTTTGCGCCCAACCCTTGAACTGCAGGCAGCCCGCGAGGTTGTAGTTTCCCGTAAACGCCAGCGGCGCGTAGACGGTGCCATTGCGAAACTGCACGCCAGTCTTCACGCCACTGCCCTCGGGCAAAAGCGTGATCGTGTTTGTGCACCCGCCCTGGAAAAGCGCCTGCTCGATGCGCTCGTCTCCGCGCGTCTGGCCCAGTTGAAATGTCGGAGTTCCCAAACCGTTGAACGTTGCCGACAGCACAGCGTCAACCAGACTCTGCTCCATCGCGATGACGACGGTCCCTGGCGGGTTCCCTCCTTTGTCGGGCGCTTGCACCGCCTGTCCCGGCGCAGACTTCGCCGACGGCGTGCCGAGGAAAAAGATTGCAGCGACGCCGCCGAGCAGGATTCCGAGGAGGAGAATTAAAGCGTATTTCATTTCTTTACCTTTACCGTGTTGCGCTTGGACTAGCCGTTGGTGATGCGGTTGGCGATACAGTTGGCGACGGCGGCGGCGCAGTGTTCATGTTGGACAAAAGCGTCCGGAGCACTGCCGCGATCGTGTTCGCAACTGCGTTTACCTGTGCTCTCACCTGTGCTTCCGGAACTTTGTTGAGGCCTGCCGGTACCTCGAAGAGACTTGGATCGACGTTCGTTTGAATGTTGCGCATCTCTGCGACGACTACCGCGCCTTTCACACCTTGAACATTGCCGGTGGCTTCACTGAAAAGTTCGGCACGCAGCGGCAGGCCGGTGTCCTTGTCAACATACACAAACGATTCGGTCTTCACTTCGCCTGCCGAGGTCTGCGTCTGGGCCGTCCGCGCGTAACGATATTTCAGTGCAGTTCGGCCCTGTTGCTGTTCTTCGCCGACGTATTCAATGCCTTTGAGCCGATCGAGATACGACACCAATTGACCGGGCGTCATTAGTTTCTGAAGCTGAAAACCGGTGGCTTCGGGTGTCAATTCCGCGTATTGCTTTCGTCCCGGAGCGATGCCGTACTGCACGCCGTTGTGTTCGAGGTAAATCAGGTCGGATCCATCAGGCAGTTTGAACGAGAGCCGGCGGTCGGCGCCGTTGCGGGCGACTTCAGCGGACAGTGTCGGAATGCCGATCGCTTTATCTCCGCCTTCGGTTTCCGCGGTAAACACGAGCGTGGCCCGGTAATTATCGGGTTCGCGTGCGGCGAACGTTGAAGGAGCGGTGTTCGCGTTGATGTTTGTGTTCGCGACACTCGCGTTAGCGTTGACGTTAACGTTGGTATTCAAGTTCACGTTTGACACTGTGGTACCACCACGCGAGCACGCGCTCGAGGCGAGCATGACTGCTGAAATCACTAACAGAAGGACCAGGACCGGCCGTACGTCGGTGTTTTTCATATACGCATCTCCGAAGGGTTCACGCTTACGCGCGACGTTATTATCCGGGGGGTTGAAAGGGAAGGTAGATAGGATAGCCGCAAATCGAGTACAAGACAATGGCCCACGCAAATGCACACGGGTCCAACAATGAAGACATCTTTTGTGTTTTATGTGGGTTTTTTGTGATTAATCGTGTTGACTTTCTGCGGCTTTCTGGAATAGAAGTCAGCCAATGAAAAATATCCTGCTTGTGCTGCTCATCGGTTTTGCTCTTTCGCTTTGTAACCTGTCAGGAAGATTCAAAAAAGACGCTTCGACTTCGGGCTCGTCGAGCACCAATAGCGCCGGCGAAGGACCAGTGGAGCACGGCCAGCCGACCGCGGAGCAGACTGCCGCTCTCGCCGGCGGCCGGGAAGCAAAGTGGGAACGACAGGGCATTTCCTGGACTGTTCCGCCCAATTGGACCGAACAGGAAAACGAGTCGAAGTCGTTCATGTGGCGTTCACCGGGCGGTTCTGATGCAGCCAATTTGATCGTCAGCATCTCTCCCATGGATGAAAACTTTCCGACGGATCCTCAACCGTGGTACGACCAGGCAAAAAGCCGCGCCAAGAACGGCGAAGTGGATGAAGTGAAATGGGTCGAGATTGATGGAGTTAAAGGTGTGCAGTTCCGGGAAGCTAACCCGGAGAAGCCCGACGACAGTCGCCGGTTGCAATGGATGGCTTACCGCAAGTACACCGGCCAGGTGCAATTAATCAATTTAATGCTCGCGACCCAGGGCAAGTCTTTTGAACGGCACAAGAATGAGATGTACGGAATTCTTTATTCGACTAAGTTCGTGCACTAGCAACTTCAAGCGGTCCTCATGAAATACTTGCTGCTTTTAAAGCATCAATATTAGAAAACCGAAAACGCGCTCCCGCGCCGAGGCTCCCCCAAAGCCTCTCGCAAGGAAGCACAAAAGGCACGAATCAAGGCTTTTGTGCTTCTTGTGCTTTTTTGTGGCTGAAATACCTTCGAGGCGAAGCCAACACAAATTTCTTGAAATGTTTGGCGGATCCAAGTCATACAGATTGAAGCGCCGCTCTTTTGGTATTCCTTAAGGACCGAAATTTCAGGCGTCGCCTCGAAAACCCCACGCAACTAAATCCCTCACCCCTTCATGCTGTGTGCATGCCTCATAACAAGTTGGCGAGCGATCGTCGTTTCAATCGCTCGCCAATTTTTTGACAAAGAAGCACAATGGCAAATGAATAGCGACAAAAAGGCACAAAGGAACTCTGTAAATCGGTTTGTGCCTTTGTGCCTTTTTGTCGCTAACTAACCTCATGGACGGTAGGCGCGTCGGCGTGCGGAACGAAGCACATGCGGCAGCGCGCTTCGTACTTGTCTGACGCGCCGACCGCGACACGTTCGTCGGATTCAAAAGTGCGCTGGGAGTAATTCGCAGGCTGGCCACACTTCATGCAGATGGCGTGGGTCTTGGTGATGTACTCCGCGGTTGCCAACAACTGCGGCATTGGTTCCCAGGGTTTACCGGTGTAGTCCTGATCGAGTCCTGCAATGATCACACGCACGCCGCGCCGGGCGAGCACGTTCGCGACGTTCACTAACTCGTTATCGAAAAACTGTCCCTCATCGATTCCGACAACTTCCGTATCGTCGTCGACTTTGGCGAGTATGTCAGCCGCAGAACGGCTGTTGGCCGACTCGTGGCGCATCTCGGAGTGCGAAACGATCTGATTGTTTGAAAAGCGGGAGTCGATATCCGGTTTGAACACTTGCACCTTTTGCCGCGCGATCTTTGCGCGGCGCAGGCGACGGATCAGTTCCTCTGATTTGCCTGAGAACATCGATCCGGCAATCACTTCCACCCAACCCGCATTCGCTCGCGAGTGTGGCGGCGAGTCATCATGATTCACTTGTGCCACTAGTTCATCCATTTTGGTTAGCTGTAAAGTCGGGGATTGTAGAAAGGCGCAAAGGCCGCAATCAACGCCAGCTCAAAACTCATGGAACGCGTCACCAGGTCGCGCGAGAGCACGCCCCACGCGCCCTGCTTGCTTCGTATGTCGCGCTCGCCCGTCACTTCGTCGATGACCAGGCCCAGTTCGCGGCGGCCTTCGACCACGCTCTTGACGATATCGGGAGGCACGGAGATCGACGGCGCCGCACCAAACGCACCTCGTTCTCCGTTGGTCGCGTAAGCCCAGCCACGCAGAAACGTATGCCACTCGCCTTCAATGGAAACCGAATGAAATCCACCTTCGAGTCCGACGTAAAGATCAGCTTCCAGGCGGCGGCTTCTCAATGCGTCGCGGGCCGCTAAAGCTCGTTCGCGGGCGCCCTGCATCAATTGCCAGTCAGTCAACGGCATGGCGGGAATGCTGGTTTCGACGCGCCGCGCGACCACGTTGGCGTGGGCCCAATCGGGATCGACGGCCGCGATGCGTACTACGCTCGCGCGCACGGCCATTATCTTTGACGCACGATCAGACCCCAGGGCGATTGTCTTGATTGCCACAGATACTCTAATGATTCCGGCCCGAGAGGCTATAACACAGAAGCACAATTCGTCAAAATCGCGAGTGTCGTGGGACCGGATCCAACGGGCCAGACACATTTTCCCGGACTTTTGCATTAACTATTGAAGCAGCAAAAAGTGGTTGACAGGAACGCATCATGGGCATAGCCTGTCGCAACCTCTAATTGCCTGCACGCCCAGCACACCTGGTTCTTTGTCGCAAGAAGGAGAACGCAAATGCGCGAAACTAAAGAATGGACGCTGATGTTTTATTTCGCCAGCGACAATCCACTCGCCATCAGCATTGTCTCGCAATTGAAAGCCATCAAGTCAGCCGGATTCCATCCTGACGCGAACGTCGTTTGCCAGTTTGATCCCTTCACCGAGGGGACGCCAACCCATATCTTTGACGTCAATCTCATTAACAAGCTGAAGAGTAAAGGCATTCCTAACATCGGCTTTGTGAGCAATGATCCCTTCGTCCGAAATATGATCGAAGACAGGCTGTGGCGCGATGAGAAAACCCGCACGCTCGAAACTCCCAACGGCGAGCCTAAGGGAGGAGAATTAGTGCGAAAAGCCCTCCAGGAAGTCCTGAGGGAAAAGCATCACGTCGAGTACAATCCGCCAATCGCCCCAAATGGCAGAAGCGGTGCGAACGGCGAGGCGCTGGAAGCAGGCGAAGAACCCGATCCCGAAACCTCGCTGCGGACTTTTCTGAGTTTTTGTGCCGAAAAATATCCCGCCCGCCACTACATGCTGTTCCTCCTCGGACATGGCATCGTACTGGGCAATGACATTTTCATGCTCGACGAACATGCCAGCAAACAGGCGCTGACCCTCAGCGAGCTGGGTGCAGTCCTGGGCAATTTCAAAGATGACATTGCACTCGAGGGCGCTACTTTCGAACTGGTCAGCTTCCACAGTTGCTCGGTAAGTTCGCTCGAAGTGGCTTACGAATTACAGGGCACTGCCAACTACATGCTGGCGTCGCAGGGACCGACGTTTGTCGGCAGTTGGCCTTATCGGCAGATTTTGATTCGCATCTTCAACGATCTGGTCGATTTCAGGGACAAGATTGACGTGCGGCAGATGCTGCTCAAGATCTTCCAGTATTGCCTCTTCAACGCAACCGACTTTCTGCTGGCCGGCTACTCCTTCCAGTTGACCTTGATCGACTTGAACAAGGTTCCGCCGATCAAGGAAGCAATCGAGGATCTGTCGACCGCGCTGATAAAGGGCTTGGACGTTCCGCTGATCAAGAACTTCATTTTGCTGTCTCACTGGAAATCGCAAAGCTTTTTCAATGAGATGTTCACTGACCTTTACGACTTCTGCTTCTGTCTCAGCAAAAAGCTGACGCACTTCAAGGAGCATCCCGGC
>DASSEB010000016.1:0-12337 GCA_035696765.1 Pyrinomonadaceae bacterium
GACGTATCCGGGCGATCACGGGCATGGATGCGTACGAACGCTTCCGTGAAGCTGAGGTTTTAGTCGATGGGCTCAGCAGCGGATTGAGGACGACGCGCAATGAATTGCCCGGCACTGTTTCGCGGTTGCAGGAGGAGCTGAAAAAGGCGCGACGTGAAGCTGAGGAGTTGCGGCTGAAGATCGCGAGTGGCGCAAGCGGAGCGGCGACAAACGGCGACGAATCGCGCGACGTTGCCGGAATCAAGGTCCTCGCTCGCGAGGCGAGTGGGCTTGACGCGGCCGCAATGCGACAGCTTTCAGATACGCTGCTCGCCCGGATCAAGTCGGGTGTCGTCGTGCTCGGGCGAAGTAGCGATGGAAAAGTTTCGCTTATCGTTCGTACTTCGGCTGACCTGACCGGTAAGGTGCCGGCCGGGCAAGTGATCAAAGAACTCGCGCCGATCATCGGCGGCCGTGGCGGTGGCAAACCGGACATGGCCGAAGGCGGCGGCAACCAGCCGGAAAACCTGCAAGCCGCGCTCGAGAAAAGCTATGAGGTCGTGAAGCGATTAGTCGGTTAACCACGAATGAGGCGGATGGATCTGGCTTAATCCGTCACCATCCGCGTTCATCCGTGGTTTGGTCACATTCTCTTCTGTTTGTCAGTAAGAGCGATGTTCATCTTCTCCAGGGTTATTCTGTTGAGCGTGCCGGTCACCTTCAATCCTTCCGCCTGTTGATACTTCCGCAGTCCTTCCCGCGTGGCATCGTCAAGCTTCCCGAGCTGTTCGCCGGCATAAAAGCCGCGCTCCTTCAGAATCGCCTGCGCCTGATTGATCTGTTCTTTGTTGGCACGAAAGATCGGGCCTCGTTTAGCGCCCTGCTTCGTGCCGGTTTTGCTGTTCGAACTGGTTGCGTCCTGAGCCAACACTCCGGTGTTGAAAACACACAGGAGTAGCAGTGTGAGTGTGAGAAAAGTCTTCATTTGTTTTCGTCCTTTTGTGAGGCGCGCAGGTGCGCGCGGTTAATGGTTAATCGTGAGGTTACTTCCGTAAAACGCGTTTATCTTACTATGCCTGTCAATAGCCCTGGATTCCGGTGGGACTAAACACGTTGGCAACGGTTCAACAATGTGTTACCATCCTCTGGCCTCATGAATTCGCCCCGAAAAGACGAACAATGCGAAACTCGCTTCTTTTTCTGGTCATAATTGCCACTTCGGCGTGGTCAAGCGCCGGCCAGACACCTTCCCCCTATCAAGTCGACAACTTCGACTTCGCCAACGCCGTCCGCATTCAATCCCCCCAAGTCGAACCCCCCAAGACAAAACGCCTGGTTCGTCTCACTAGTCAGCCGATTAACCCCTCGCTCGGCGGATTCACTACCGGAAACTCCGACGTCGACAAGTTCATCGTCGAATCCGGCAAGCGCAACTCCGTCGATCCACTGCTGCTCTACTCCATCATGCACCAGGAGTCGAGTTTCAAACCACGCGCAATGTCTAACAAAGGGGCGCGCGGCCTCATGCAGTTAATGCCTCCGACAGCCAGCCGCTTTGGCGTCACGAATATCTGGGACCCGAAGCAGAACATCGAGGGCGGCGCACGATACATGCGCTTCCTGCTTGATCTGTTTTCGGGAGACGTGCGTCTGGCCCTGGCTGGATACAACGCCGGCGAAGGCGCGGTCATGAAGTACGGGTTTAAGGTTCCGCCTTACAGCGAAACACAGGAGTACGTTCGTCGAATCGGCAACAGATACAGCTTGATTCGCGATCCACAGACGGCAGTCACGCTTACCAGCGACGAACTTGCCGCAGCTCAACAAAAAGATCCGACTCCATTGAACGTTTACGAGCGCAGCGTGTTTATGACGAGGCTTCCTGATGGCCGCTTACAGTTAGTGAGCCAATAACAAGCTCAAAACGCTTTTTCGAGGCGGGAACCTTTCGAGGTCTCCGCCTCGTTTTGTATTTATGCGTCTTTCTGTAGCATGATTGCAGCGAAGCGATCGGCTGTTTCACGAGTGAGCGAGGATCAATCCATGACGTGTTCCAGTTGCGGAGCATACGTTACCCCCAGCGTCCGGTTTTGTTCGAACTGCGGTGCTCCCACCGGCGACCCGGAAGCGACGAGAATCGCGCGTCTGCAATCACGCGCCCTCGAAATGAACGCCGATCAGGATCTCGAGCATACGATCTTCACCGTCCGGCCCACGATGCTCTTCATCAAAGCGGGTTACGCGTTGGCGGTGATTGGCGGCATTGCTTTGGTCTTCCTGCTGGCTTCGCTCGGCGTCTCCGCGGCGATCTCAATCCCGCTCGCGCTCGCGCTGCTACTGTTTCCGGCTTACTACCACATCCGGCGAAACAGGGTCCGCTACACGGTGACTGATTCAAAACTCCAGATCGACACCGGCCTCATCGCCCGGACTACCAAAAATATTCCGCTCAGCAAAGTTCAGGACGTGACCGTCTCCGCCAGTATTCCACAACGTATGATGGGGTTTGGCGACATCATCATCGACAACGCCAGTGAGATCGGCGGCTCGATCGTGATGCACAACATCAATAGCCCACGGCACTACGCCGACCTTCTTTTGCGCGAACTAAGACGCTGGCATTAAACTGAGAACGTGCTGCCGGGGAACATCAAAGCCGCAGCGGTTTCTAAGTACAACTTGCAACCGGCCGCACGAGGAGTATTTTTGCGTTTAGCCAAGGTCATTGTCTTATTGTTTTCCTTGATTGTGGCGGGGGCGGAGTCTGCGCGCTCCCAGACCAGGCAAGCGCTGCCGGATCAAATCGCTAAGTTCAAACAGTCCGGCCGGCTCAACCCGGCATTCGCTCTGAAAAATGAGGGGTTTCTGGATCCGAACGGCGGTTTGGCGCCAGTATTTGCGAATGAAGCGGAGTACCTCGGGAGCAACGGCACGCGCGTGATGGTGGATTTCGTCCAGTTCCATCAGGAGGCTGAGGCTTATGAACTGTTAAGCGAGGTCGCGGCGGCGGCGCGAAAGAGCGATCCGAATGTAGCGATTCAGCCTGGATATGGCACCGCTGGTTTTGCGACGAACGATCAGCTCGCATTCTTCAAGGGCTCGTGGTTTATTCGCATACGAAACTTGAAGGACCGTAATCTGGATCTGAAAGTATTGGCGGATGATTTCGGCGAGGGTTTCGATAAAGGTGAAGGCGATATTCCGGTCCTGATCAAGCACCTGCCCTATCCCGAAGAGGCGCAAAAAAATGCGATTTATCTAAACAGCTTTTCCAACCTCAACGCGCTCGGTCTGCAACAGCCGGTGCTTTCGGCGATCGAGTCGGGCGGAAACGCAGATGCCGCGCTTGCCAGTTATGGTCCAGGTAAACTGCTCCTCGTCGAGTTCAATACGCCGCAACTCGCAACGGAAAACGACCGGCGCATCATCGAGCGTATTCACGAACTGTGGAGACTGGGCCAACCAGCCCCTACCGCTTACCGCCGAGTCGGAAACTATTCGGTTTTCGTGTTTGACGCGCCCGACGAACAGACCGCGAAGCAGCTAATCGACCAGGTCAAGTACGAGCAAGTGGTCCAGTGGCTGGGCACTAATCCGTACATCTACAAAGAGGCCGAAGAACGTTACATCAACACGACGCTCGGCGTCCTGATCGCCGTCCTGAAGGCTTCCGGCTTTGCCCTGATCGGATGTTTGGGAACGGGCGCTTTGATCGGCGGGCTGCTGTTTAGTTACAGGCGGGCACAGCAAAAAGGCGTCACAGCGTTTTCTGATGCGGGTGGGATGTTGCGACTCAATCTGGATGAACTGAGTGCGGAAACTAACCCTTCACGACTGCTTCAAGATCGAAACTAGGGACAGGATTACAGGATTTTCATCTTGGAAAACCCTGTTAATCCCACCTAAAAACCGGGCCAAAAAAATTGCGGGCTGCTGATTTTTCTTGGGAGGCTCCCCCAAGCCCCGTCAAGACGACAATCAGCAGCTCCGCTATTATTGCTCTTCGACTGCGTCACAAGCGCCACTCCGTTCCCCCAAAAGAGTCAAACGCCTGCTTTATAAATGTGAGAGGATGCCTCCCCCAAAGCCTCCACTCACCGCAGTTGTTAAAGAGCCTGACCCGATTTACCCTTATCTACCCTTCTTGTTCTGTTCCCTCTTTGGCAACGACTGTGCCACCAGCCGCTTCGGATCGTTGGAGTCGGCGACGTTCAGTTTTCCTTGGAGTTTCGCTTCGGAGAAAGAAATTAGTGCGGCAGAAGTGGCCAGACTCGTACAGCTTCCGTACAAACCGGACAGTACAAACGAACGATTATCGCTCGGTATTTTAAGGCAAGGCTTTGATGAACTCGTCGACTTCCGTTGCCGTGTTGTAGAGGTGAGGCGATATCCGCAGCCGATCGTTGCGCGGGGCAGTGATGATGTTTCGCTCGCTGAGATGGATGTAGAGATCCAGTGCAGACGATCCTTTGTGCGGTACCATACAAACGATCTGAGACTTCTCACCGGGTGCACGAGAACTGACCACTTCATAGTTTCTCGCCCGCAGGCCGTCGCACAAATGGTCGGTCAGTTCTTCCAGGTAGTTGGCGATGTTCTGAACTCCAAGCTGGCTGAGAAGCTCGAGGCTGGCCTTGAAACCATAAAACAGCGACGCCGGGCCTGTACCCGTTTCCCAGGCGAGCGCGCCGCGTTTCCAACCCTGCTCGAAGTTGAGGTAGTCATCCGGATCTGGAACGCTGACCCAACCCACGAGCGTCGGCTGAACTCTCTCGCGCGCCCGATCGGAAAGATATAGGTAGCCGACTCCCTCCGGACTCAACAGCCATTTGTGACCGCCGCCGGCAGCGACGTCGATCAACTCCGCGTCGACGTCCACCGGAATAACGCCGAGCGCCTGAATTGCGTCCACGACGAATAACGCGTCATGCTGCCGGGCGAGGCGCCCGAGTCGTTCGAGATCTGTCCGAAACCCGGAGGCGTACTGCACGTGGCTGATCGCAACGACGCGCGTCCTCTGATCCACTAGCCTCTCGAAATCCGCCGGATCGATGCGGCCGGCGCGTTCTTCGCACATGCGCACCTCGACGCCGAATGCGTCGCGCAGACGCAGCCACGGGTAGATGTTGGAAGGAAACTCACGATTGAAAGTGACGATGTTGTCGCCGGGTTTCCATGCGAGACCGTTGGCGACTGTCGAAAGCGCGTCGGAAGTGTTTCGCACGAATGCGACTTGTTCCGGACGCGCGCCGAGCAGATTTGCGAGTAGCTGGCGCGCTTGTTCTTTCACCGCCAGCCAACCGCGGTAATTGGCGGAGCCGTTTTCGTTGACGTCTTTGAGCTGAGACTCGACGGCGCGTATCGACGTTATCGGCGGCGGTGAGATGGCGGCGTGATTGAAGTAGATCGCGCGCTCGGTGATGGGAAACAAAGAGCGCAGTTCTGACGTCCCACAAAGCATCTCTGCACAAACATTCATTTTCGCCCCGGATTTACATCCTCTAAGACCGGCTTTCTCAACGAGAATGACGCAGTAACTTCCCCAACGACGTCTCCACGCCGGTTCACCACGGGAAAGAACGCATAGCGCGACACGGCATCGAGCGACTCGTCTACCAGCACTCCGAGTTGGCGCAACGCCTCGATGACGACGGTCGGCCGTGCACGCTTGTCATCGCCGTCTTCAATCTTAATCGCGACGCCTAAACCCTTCGGCCACTCTTCACACGGATTGATTCCAGCACCGTAGACACCCTCGGCACCCACTTTCGAGATGACGCGTCCGGGTGTTGCTCGCATGATTTCCGTGTCGAGCCGGTCCGAAGTGCCGCCGATCACTTCCGGATACGCATTCATTACGCGAACGATTCGTGCGCAAGCGTCGCGCGTGGTCTTATCAAAACTCGATGGCGGCGACACCAAACGCGCAAACGCGAGTGCCATCGCTTTCATCGTGATTCCGAAGATGGGAGCGCCACAACCGTCGATCGCAACAGCGATATCCGTCACAGCAACGCCTGAGAACTGCGCGATCGTTTCAGCGATCAGCTTTTGTACAGGGTTCTCAGGACTGTCGTAGTTTTCAGTCGGAGCGCCCAGATGCTTTGCGACTGCGAGCATTCCGATGTGCTTGCCGGAGCAGTTGTTTTGCAGCACGTTTGGCGACAGGCCTTGTAAACGGAGTTTGCCGGCCACCTCCAGGCTGTACGGCTCGTGCACGCCGCATTTCAGTGCCTCGGGTCCAAGACCGATCTTCTCCAACATCGACGCCGCGAGTTCGGTATGAATCGGTTCGCCGTTGTGTGAAGCGCAGGCAAGCGCGACTTCACGGTCATTGAAGCCGAACCGATCGGCGGCTCCGGAAACGAGCAGCGGCAACGCCTGAAAGGGCTTTGCCGAGGACCTCGGAAACGTGACGTTCTCCGGCGAGCCCGCGTAGGCGACGATGTTTCCGTCAGGTTCTACTACGACGATGTGGCCACGATGTCGAGATTCGGTGATGGCTCCTCGTTTAACTTTAACGAGTGGCTCTGCGATTGGGATCTGGGATGAAGACATTTGACCGCATCTTGCCACAAAGAAGCACAAAAAGCAGCCGCAGATGAACGCGGATGAACACAGATCTTAATCTGCATTCATCCGCGTCCATCTGCGACTTAAATTGTGCTTCTATTTTTTGCGGCGGCCGCCGAGACTCAACACTGTAAGCTTCACGGTACGTCTTCCGAAGCGCATCGCTTCTCGAGCCGTCGGCGTCCAGATATCAATGCGACGACCGCGCACCATGCCGCCAGTGTCAGCGACCAGGTACTCGCCACTGTACGCGCCCGCATCGATGCGAACTCGCGATCCCAGCGGTAAGTGCCTTGGATCGGCAGCAATCAAACCTTTGGAAACCATTCGCCCACTCGCCGTACGTCCACGCAAACTGTAAGCAGTGGCGACGTACGCGGTCGGAGGCACAACGTAGGCTTCTTCGGCAGCGAGCTTGTCGCCTAGATTACCTGTTGAAGTAACGTCGAGCGTCACTGGATTAGAAGCTTCGGCGATCGATTTTTGTTGTTGGGTTTGAAAAGACAGAGTTTCCGCCGAGCTTGTCGTGGCAGGAAGGATCAAAGAACTCGTCAGAAGCGCGGCACCGATTAGCGCACTTCCGCTAAAGATAGAATTAACTTTCAATTCGGGTCTCCTGTCCGATGTTTTTCTTACTCTTCAGCGTCCTGCGCGAGTCCGTTCTTTCCTATGACTCGTCCCCTGGCTCTAGGAGTCTGATTAAAGTCAGCCGAGGTTGGGGGCTTGCATCCTTGATGCGGTGCGCTGAAGCGTCTGGTTTAGATAAAGCGAAAAGCGACTCTTATTTCCAGCAATTTGTCGCAATTCGCTTTGACCCTAGCACACGGTTTCAACTTCTTTCAACCGTGACACGGGCGCGATTTTTGTGAGGAAACTAACACCGCTGTTGTTAATTAGTGAAATATTGAAAGTTAGAAAAAATCGATACAGTCACATCGACAGAAGTTTTTTGGGCGGAAAATCAGAGTTTGAGGAAGTTTTCGACGATGTGGCGACCTTCGGGATGCTCCTCGTCAAACAACTCAGGATGGAACTGGACACCGTAAACGCGCCTGCCCTTTTCCTGCATCGCCTGGATCTTGCACGTCTCGTTGGTCGCCGTCTGCCGGAAACCATCAGGCAGCTCTTTCACTTCGTCACAGTGGTTGTGCCAGACCGTTACCTGTGACGGTAGTCCTTTGAAGAGACCGTCACCAGTGTTCTCGATTGGCAGGAAACCGCGTTCGCGCTTGGCGCCGTTGTAGCCCTCCCCGGGTTCCAGTCGTCCCATGAGTCCGACTTCCGCGCCGTATGCCAGCGCTATCTGTTGATGGCCCCCGCACACGCCCAGAATCGGCTGGCTCGCGTGTTTGATCACGTCGAAAACTCCAGCGAGCGATTCAGGCGAGTACTTGTCCCACGGATGACTCTGCCCGCTCAGAATTATGTGCGACGGGCGCAGGCTGCGGACTCGTTCGAGCGATACGCTGTGAAACGGTTCGGTGAGGATCTCCAGGCCGGGAATCAACCGGCCCAGCACCGCGCGAAGCTCGCGAGGGCTGGCGCCTTGACCATTGATAGTGTTGTCGACCAGGTAAACGAGCAAGGTTACTTCAAACTATAAAGCTTCCCGTTGAAAGCCCCGATGTAAATTCGACCGTCGAGAATCGCCGGCGTCGCATTGATATTATCACCAATCTTCAGTTCGCTGATCGACTGGCCGTCGTCCGCCGAAATGGAGTGAAGCCAGCCGGCTTTATCGCCAAACACAAGACGCCCGTCGACCAAAGGCGACGTGCCCCAGATCGCCGCGCGCGCGCGATATCGCCAAACGACTTCGCCCGTGTCAGCCGCCAGGCAATAGAGATAACCGTTACTCGAACCGATGTGCACTCTTCCATTCGCGACGATCGGGCTCGCCCAAAAGCCACTCTTCTCTTTGCCCGTTCCGCCCAGCGCCTGGTACTTCCAGACGAGCTCGCCGTTCGTCTGCCGGAAACAGTAGACGTAGCCATTCTCTGCTGCGGTGTAAACGAAGCCGTCACTGACTGCGGGCGTTGAGTCTGAATCGGCGCCGATGCGCGCCTTCCAAACAGTTGAGCCGTCCGCGAGATTGAGACAGTAAAGGTCGCCTTGTTCGGTGCCGATGTAGGCGCGTCCATTGTCAACCGAAAAGCTGCCTTCCATCGATCCGAGACGTTCGGTTTTGTAAATCAGGGATCCGTCTTCGAGGTTGAGACTGTAGAAGAACCCATCCTCGCCGCCGAAATAAACGCGGCCGTCAAGCACCGCTGCCGAGCAGTCAACTTCGAAACCGGTCTTGAACTTCCAGAGAAGCGATCCGTTGCGTGCGTCGATGCAGTAGATGTAGTGATCGAGACCGCTGGCAATCAGGCGGTTACCGGCGATCGTTGGGGTAGCTTTGAGACTGTCGGCGGTCTTGTAACTCCAAACGAGGCTGCCGTCATGTTTGTTGAGACAGTAGAGATTGCCGTCAGCGGATCCGAAATAGACGTGATTTTCGTCAACGGATGGTTGGCCGGGCCAGCTCGAACCGCCCCACGGGTCTTTGTGCAGGCGTCCGGTTGTCCACTTCGTTTCAAACTCCCAGACGATCTCGAGAGGTCCGTCAGACCACGGGCCGGTGCCGTAGAAGCTGCGGGACGCGTTTCCGAGCCACATCGGAACGGAGCTTGGAGGTTTTGGAGGTGGTTGGGATTTGGCTTCGGTCTGAGTGACCACCTTGCCGCCACACGCGGAAAGCAATAGCAGGGCTAAAATGATTAGGGGGATTTTTAGCATTGAGATTCAGTGAGACACGAGTCATTCTGTCAATAATTCTGCAGCCACTCGCCGGAATAGACTACTTCAGCCGTTCCCGTGATCACAACCTCGCCGTCGCCGCGCCAGTTGATCTCTACTTCGCCGCCTTCCATCACCACTTTCACAGCGCGGTCGGCCTTTTCGTTAATCATCGCTGCGACCGCGCCCGCGCACGAGCACGTCCCCGAAGCTGTCGTCTCGCCAACACCACGCTCCCAGATCCGCAACTCAATCAATTTCCTTTCAACGACTCGCACGAACACGACATTCGTGCGGTCCGGAAACTGCGGATGGACCTCAATCGCTTTCCCGAGCTTTCGCCAGTTCAGCGCGTCAAAGTCGTCGACGAAGATGCAGCAGTTCGGGTTTCCCATCTGCATCGCGGTGATCGGAACAGGCTGACCGTCAACCGGCAACGGATAACGGATTACTTTTCCAAGTGCGGGCCTGATCGACATCGGTATCGATTCGCTATCAAACTTCGGCTGGCCCAACTCTGATTCGAACAAGAACTTGCCCGGTGCTGGTCGGCCGCGGAGAAAGTATCGCTTCAATCCTGTTCGCGTGCTCAGTCGCAGTTCATCCCTGGTCCAAAGACCTTTGTAGTACAGACACGCAACGGCACATCGAGTCCCATTGCCCGAAAGTCCGGCTTCACTGCCGTCCGGATTGAAGATGCGACAATTGAAATCCGCATCGCCAGTTTCGGATTTGGCGATGACTGCAATACCGTCGCCGCCCGCGCCGTAATGACGGTTGCAAATGCGCCGCGCAAACTCACCGAGATCATGCACCTCTCGGAGTTGCTCCGACTCGATTACAAGGTAATCATTTCCTAACCCGTGAAACTTGGTGAATCGTAATCCCATCCGTGTTAATCCGTGGCTTTACCTGTAAACGATGCGAGCAATACCGCGATCGGATCGATGCACAGTATTCGCGGCTCAACATCGCGCGGATAGTTGTTGACCATGATCGAGAACGCGAGCTTCTCGCCGCCCGCAGTCGTGAGATAGCCACCCAGACTCGTTGCCGAACTCAGCGATCCCGTCTTCGCCCGCACGTTGTTCTCAGCGGGCGTGCCCTTGAATCTGTTCCGCAGCGTGCCGTCAACACCGCCAATCGGCAACGCATCACGAAAAACAGCCGCGTAACGATGCTTGCTCATAAACGTCAGCAACTGCACCGACGCCTCGGCCGTGATCATGTCGTTGCGAGAGAGACCGGAGCCGTCGTCGAGCACGAGCGCTTCCGGTCGGATGCCGACCGTTTTCAAAAACGATTTCACTGCTTCCAAACCTAGCTCTTCGGAAGTCTGGGCAAGCGCAGACGTCGTTGCGGGCGGCGGCGTCGCTTTCCCGAGCGTTCGCAGGATCAGTTCGGTGTATAGGTTCTGACTCGGCTTCAACGTTTGCGCCGCGATGACGCTGAACGGCGGCGATTGCAGGCTCGCGATCTCATTCTGAAATGGAGTGCTGGTCCCGGCGATCGCGACTCGTGTGATCATCGGCGGTTGACTAACTTCACCCGTCGTCCGCGACTTACCCGTGATCATGACTCCCTTCTGGGCCAGCGACGTGCGCAGCAAGTAGACGAAGAGCATCGCCGGGTGCGAAATGCCGATGCCACCGGTGTAGCCTCTGTCTTCAAGCGGTATGGTGCCGGTAATCGCGATCGTGTTTTCACCCAAGCCCCGGTGAATGTTGATTTCTCGCCGCAAACCTTTTGCCGAGGTTACGACTTTGTTGACGATCGTCAGCAGTGGATCGGGCGGGCCGGTGGTTATCAGCGCGAGTTGGCCCACCGCCGCACCGGGTTTGATGAAAAGATCGAGTGCGTTGTCGTTAACGGCCAGCGGTGTGATTTCCGCGCCGTAATACCAGGTCAGATCTTCCCAGTTCCAACCGGCGCCATACTTTGGTCCAACGAAGTAAGTCTCATCGCCTACGAGATCGCCTTCAACACGCTTCACGCCGGCGGCCGCGATGCGCGCCGCGAGATCGTCGATCGCTTTGAAGTAGTCGCCATTGTTGAACCGGGCGGCGATCGACGGATCGCCGCGGCCGTAGATCGTCAAGTTGCCATGCACGACGCCGTACGCATCCGGCGGGGCTGCATAGACGGAAGTTAAAAACCGGTAGTCGGGAGACAAACGATCGAGCGCGGTCGCGACTGTATAGAGCTTCATGTTCGAAGCGGGTCGCAGGAGTTTTGCGGCGTTCTCTTCAAAAAGAACGCGGCCGTTATCGAGCGACACAACCTTGATGCCAACCATCGCCGACGATAGCTCCGGCTTCGCGAGCACCTCGGAGATTTTCGATCGCAACTCCGGGAGTGTTCGCGGCGCAGTCGTCGTTTGCTGCGCAACCGCAGACGAAATGCAAAAGAGCAGAAGATAGGCCAGCAGCGAGATTCTTCGTTTGTACATAGATTCAGATCGGATTTACATCCGGATTTTAGATCCGTGTTATCCGTGGTTGATTTTTTCCATCAATTCCGCGAACCGCGGATCCCCGCGTAGCGTCGCCCAATTCGGATCACTCTCGAAACACGGCCGGTTCGCATTACCCAGCGAGATCGAACGCTCGAGCCATTCAAACGCGTCTCCCTGCAATCCCTCGAGCGCGTAAACCGACGCGATCGAATAGCTGATGTCCGCGTCGACCTCACCATTTCGCTTCACGTCAGGAGTTAGTTGCGCGAGCGCCTCGTCGTGCTTGCCCTGCGCACTCAGAAACATCGCCATGAACGGCCGGATGCCGTGCATCTCCGGATGCTTCTCCACGACGTCTCTCATCAACTCCGCCGCCTCATCCGTCCGGCCCGTGTAATACAAAGCGAGCGCGCGAAAAGTTCTCACCAACGGATTGTCAGGCTCACCGGCGTTGTCGAGCTGGCGGAACGTCTCGTCGAAGTGGCCCATGTACATGTGGACGAGTGCACGGCTGTAACTCGCCACGACGTGCGCAGCGGGATCGAGACG
>DASSEB010000017.1:0-3686 GCA_035696765.1 Pyrinomonadaceae bacterium
GACGTATACCTTATACACCACACCAGATCTGACTTGCTCTTCTTCAAGTCCTAATATTAGATGACCCGTGGTTTCACACCACGCGGGCATGTCTTCCTTGATGCCTTGGTCATCCGACATGATTTCAAGCACTTGCCCCAACTGCAGGTCTTTAATCTTTCTCGAGGTCATGACGATCGGCATCGGGCAGAAATATCCAAGTGTATCGAGTGTCACATCGGCTAGTATCATGTATACCTCCTGATTAAGTGTCCTAGCGCTAGCACTAATCCACAATTGTATTGTGCTAGACACGTCCTTATGCCGCCGAGTTGATCGCTACCCGGGCGCTTTTTTTCCTTCAGCTCGGCCCTTTGTTTGTCTGACCGTGAACGATCAACTCGCCACAATTTCGAATGACGCGTGGTCTGGCCCAAGTGCTTCCAGAAACTCTTTGGCAG
Source organism: Pyrinomonadaceae bacterium (assembly GCA_035696765.1). Classification (GTDB taxonomy): domain Bacteria; phylum Acidobacteriota; class Blastocatellia; order Pyrinomonadales; family Pyrinomonadaceae; genus PSRF01. Next base: position 441 of record DASSEB010000017.1, read on the forward strand.
CGAAAATCTCGCCGGGAGCGTGAGCGCCTGCAGGAATGTTGCCCTTGAGTAAACGGGAAACCGCTTCGCATACCAAAGGCGCTGTCACGGCGTAGCTGTCGCGGCCGCGCGAGATCGCCCGCCGACTTTCGTTGCCGCGTCTGACGACTACTTCGATCACAAATTGCTGGGCCGAACGCCCCATCGCATCGGTTGACTTTGGAGCGGGTGTCGACGGATCGAGAACCTGATTGACTGCAATTTGTGGCAGATAGTTGTGAAGCTCTGCAGTTTTCACATGCTTCGAGATCAAAATGGCTTCGCTGAACGGCACTTCGACCACAGCCTGGTTGCCAAGCGGCCCTGATATTTTCCACTGCTTGGACGGAGGGGAAGAAGATACTGGCGTGAGGCGTCCTCCTGTAATCATTAGATTCCCTACGATATTCCTTGCGATGGTATTCCGTGTTCCCTGAGTGGGGTGCCAACTGTCAATGCCCATCAGAATCTCGATCGAATCCACGGTGTCCCAATGATCCAGCAGAGACGTCACCATCAAATCGGAAAACCCGCCATAAAAGGCCATTGCAGGAACAACGGCGACGCCCGCCTTGCGGGCAGGCGCATCAAATCTTTGCAGCGTCTTGGCGGTAATCACTTGCTCGGCGGCGACATCTACATAGTGAATCCCAGCTCGTAGAGCTGCGCTTACGAGAGCGCCGGCTGTGTCGGCAAAAGGTCCCGCGCAGTTAATAACGGCTTGGACTCCGCGAAGTGCCCGGTCTAGCGATGCTGCGTCGTCAATTGTCGCCTGACGGCGATCGACTCCATTCTTGGAAAAGTTCGCCGTAGAAAGCGCATCGGCATCACGGGTGATGGCAATTGGCGTTATCCCACGACGCAACAGTTCTGCAATGACAAAGCGTCCAGTATGGCCCGTTGCGCCAAAAACGGCCACTATTGGTTTGCTAGTCTTGTGTTCTGTTTTTTCACTCATGACGCGGTCCTATTCTGCCTTTCGTGATTGGCCCAATTTGCATGGAAATGAATATCTTTTTCTGCATGTCCATTAATTCCGGTCCTTGAAGAGATCTTGAAGCGAGAATTGCATCGCGTCTTCGCTAAACACTTTGGAGTCCCCATTTCTGAGGAAGTCCTCGGTGAGGCGGGCGATGTGTTTGTAAGCAATCTGGGCCATCGCCACCCCCGCGCTCAGGCGCCGAACGTTAAGCTTCGCCAGCTCATCTATCTTCGGAAGGTCGGCCGAAGACATGAGGTTGACCGGTAAATTGGTTCCTTTGGTGATCTCGGCGATGTCCGCAGTACGCGTGAGACCAGGCACGAAGAGGCCGTCGGCGCCAGCCGATCTGTAGACCGCAGCCCGGTCTAAAGTCTCTTGTACCTTCTTCTCGTCAGCAACTAGGTCCTCCAGGTAAACATCGGTTCGCGCGTTCACGAAAATGTCGCCCCCCAGCGATGAGGCCAGTTTCTTGATCGCTTCAATTTTCTTGGCGAGAAGAGCCGGTGCGTCTGTCCCATCCTCTATATTGATTCCCGAAATGCCGACGTCGGCGAGCGGTTTGAGGTTTTCCACGACGACCGACGCGTTGTTCGAATAGCCGGCCTCGAAATCTACCGATACGGGTACTTTCACCGTGTTGACGATCTCCTCCGCTAAGCGTGCTTGGAGGCGGGCGGGCATGTAGTTGCCGTCCTGGTATCCCAGCGACCAAGCGACGCCTGCGCTTGTCGTCGCCACCGCTTTGGCGCCGAGTGACTCGATGAGACGTGCTCCGGCAACGTCCCAAATGTTGGGGAGAATCAATGGCTTTTTAGGATTCGCGTGAAGCTCTCTGAATGAACTCGTGTTCATTTGCCACCTCGCTTTCTATATGTTTATGCCCTTTCTGCTTGTTCGCATCGATCATACGAGGTATATTTAATATCGACAAGTACGTACAATTTTCTCATATAGTATCAAAAATGTTCCCTAAGGAAGGGAAAGCCACAATGAGACACAGAAGCTATGATCAACTGGGCTGCCCAGTGGAGGCCTGCACGGAAGTCATTGGAGCGAAGTGGAAAGGCGAAATCCTCTACATCCTTTTCGCTGGCACCAAGCGCTACGGGGAGCTTCGCAAGCTTATTCCCCGCGCGACTCAGCGCGTGCTCACGCTGCAGCTGCGCGAGTTGGAAGAGGACGGGATAATTGAACGCAAGGTTTACCCAGTGGTTCCCCCGAAGGTCGAATATTCAATCTCCAAGCGCGGCGAGAGCTTGAAACCGATCATCGATGCCATGTGGCATTGGGGGAAAAAATTTTTGGAAGCCGTGCCAAAGGAAAGGTTGAAACCCAAACGCGACATCAAGGCCAAAGCAGTGTAACCATGAGTTCACCTCCCCCATCGAGCCGGAACAGTACCGCTCTTGACACCCTGCCTCAGGCTAAGAGACACCTTTGGTCGTCTTTTTCAGAAATCGAGCGAACATCTCTACCATGTTGCTAATAGAACAGGACAAAACAGCCCCATCGAGCCCATGTAGGGACTATCCTGGTCTGTGATTTCTCGTGGGGGTTAGGTTGTTAAGGTTAGGATGGGATACTTTGTAAACTGCAGGTGAAAAATTTATCTTGATTACACATAGGCAACACACTTAACCACCGACTGACCAACAACCCCATAACACTTTGATAACTCAGCGTGTAGAAATGTCATGCTTTGCATTACGCAGCGCGCACAACCACCTGAAAACACGGGCTTCTTATCAGCCCTGAAAAGGCTGGTCTATCACCGTGCCGTCATTCAGCTTATGGCGGCGAATCTCCAATTCGCGGGAGCTATCGCGCTATAGATGCTTCTCTTTCAGAAACAAGTCCAACATATCGAGCTCTTTCTCAACCGACTTGTCGTAAATCTTCCGTTCCTTCAAGAAGGCAATTAGGCTATCTCGTGATGTGGGGCCATCGTAGTCCCGCATCTTGACGCGGAATTCATCAATCAATTTCTCGTGTGCCTTTGAATCGGAAAAATTCACTTTTCCCGCAGATGAGACGACTCTTCCCTTCAGATCGGATGCTACGGTTTTGTTTATCTGATCCAGGACGTCGGCAATCTTTGATTCATCGCTACCAAGTGCTTTCCTCATAGCCCTGATTCTCTCGCGCTCATTGAGCATCTGTTTTTGATGATCGTCGTCAACGTATCGATTGCTCGTGACTACAGTGTGGGCTGCAAACCTTGCCACTTCCTCTCCAAGATTCTTAAC
>DASSEB010000018.1:0-5044 GCA_035696765.1 Pyrinomonadaceae bacterium
GTCTCAGTCACCGCCATCACGACATCACCACGCTGCCGTGCGGTAAAGATCTCGAGCGTCAGTACGCGTACGTCTCCGCCAAACAACAGCGGCGCGCTGAAGGAAGCCATCGAGGTCATGAATGTCAGCAGTGCCGCGGCCAGAAGCGAGGGCGTTAGTTGTGGCAACACTACGCGCCGGAGCACGACGCTTTTTGAAGCTCCCAAACTACGTGCAGCTTCAGCGAGGCTCGCGTCGATCCTGCGCAGGCCCGCGCCCGTGAGCACGTAGAAGAACGGATACATCGTGTACGTGTGGAAAAGCAGGAGAGCAGGCCAGCCGCGCAGGCGCCACGGTGGACTTGCGAGCCCGAAGAGATTCTGAATTCCGTGCGCGAGAATCCCGGACTCGCCGCACAGAAAAATGAACGCCACTGTGCCGACGAGTGGCGGCAAAACGAGTGGCAGTGCCGCGAGCGCCGCGAACAGCCGGCGTCCGGGGAAAGTGAAACGTTCGAAGAGAAACGCGAGTGGCACGCCGATGAGTGCACACAGCACGACCGTGCCGACCGAGAGACCGAGACTGCTCACGATCGCTTCGATGACGATTCGTTGCGACAACACTTCGCGATAGTTCGCGAGCGTCCAACTGCCCGCACGTTGAAACGAAGTGAGGAGGACCGAGAGATTCGGATAGATGACGCCGTAGACCAGCACTACGGCTGTAATCAGAAATAGAACCACGGATCTCCACGAATGAACACGGATTTTATTTTTTACTTGATCCGTGTTCATCCGTGTCATCCGTCGCTCAGTTTTTTATGAGAGTTAGGTGCTCCGGTGAAAGGACCACATTACAAGGCTGGTTGAGTTCGAGGCCGTCAGCTCGCAAGACGAGTGCTTCGAGCAACAACCCGTCCGCATCGACGCGCACCGTCGAAGTCGCGCCCGCAAACACGATCTCGCGAACTTTTCCGCGCAGTAAATTATCCGGCGCGTAATCGTTTATGCTGAGCTGCACGTGCTCGGGTCGAATCGCGAGAAACACCGGCTTGTTCAGCGGCGCAAGTTCGTCATGTTTCACCGGCAGATGAAGCGTGTGTCCGCCTTCCAGCGTCTTGAACTCGCCCGCACTCGTTTTACTCGAACTCAAACGCATGGCTTTGATGAGATTGTTCCTGCCCAAAAAACTCGCGACGGAAATCTCGGCCGGTTGTTCGTAGAGTTCGCGCGGCCTGCCCGTCTGCACGAGTTTTCCACCCACCATCACGCTGATGCGATCGCAGAGCGCAAACGCTTCTTCCTGATCGTGAGTAACGTAAACAGCGGTTAGACCGAGACGCGTAACCAGCTCGCGCAACTCGCCGCGGGTCTCTTCACGAAGCGACACGTCGAGATTCGAGAGTGGCTCGTCAAACAATAACAACGCCGGTTCGATAGCGATCGCGCGCGCGATCGCTACGCGTTGCTGTTGGCCGCCGGAAAGCTCGTCGACGGCGCGTTTGTCGTAACCGGGTAGTTGGACCAGCTCGAGTGCGCTCGCGACGCGCTCGGCCATTTCTGTTTTGGACTTGTGACGCGCGCGCAGGCCGAAGGCGACATTGTCGAAGACATTTAGGTGAGGGAAGAGAGCGTAGTTTTGAAAGACCATACCGAACCCGCGTCGCTCTGACGGCAGGTTCGTGATGTCGGAAGCTTTAAACTCAATCGAACCCGCATCGGGTCTCTCGAGGCCGGCGATCATTCGCAGCGTAGTCGTCTTGCCGCAGCCTGATGGTCCAAGGAGGCCAAAGAACTCTCCTTCATTGACGTCGAGTGAGACGTCGTCGACAGCCCGGGTTTGTCCAAAGCTCCGTGAGATGTTCTTTAGCGACAGCAGGGGCATTAAATCGTGTCTAATGCTTTCTGATTTCAGTGTTCCAGTATCTTAACCAGTCGTTACCATTCTTGCTCAACAGGTCCCAATCCAGCGGCAAGCGTGTGAACGGTTCATTCATCCAGCCGGGCAGTTGCGAACGATCGAGATCGGTGCGCACAGGTATCCGGTAATACTTGTGTGCCGTGTAGTTCAGACTCTCCGGCGTCGTCACAAACTCATAAAAACGTTTCGCTTCCTCCTGGTTCGGCGCGCCGCGAACGATCGCGATGCCGTCGATGATCACGGGCGTGCCACTCGCCGGCACAAAGTAGCCGACTGGAAAGTTCTTCTGCTCTTTGTAAAGTCGCACGTCGGGCATGTCCCAAAGCGTGATCAGTCCCTCGCGTCGCCCGAGCTTCTGCATCAGGAGCGTTCCGTCGGCGGTGTATTCGTGAACGTTGGCGTCGAGCTTTCGCAGCCAGTCGTAGCCTTGATCCGGAGAACCCGTGTCTTTGTAAAACCTCCAGATCATCGCGCCGAAGATCGCGCGCATGGTGTCTGAAGGATTTGGATTTCGAATCAGGACTTTGTCGCGCCACTTTGGATCGAGTACGTCGTCCCAATCGCGCGGTGCTTCTGCTTCGCTGACCGCTTCACTGTTGTAAGCGATCACCTGCGGCGTTTCGAAAGTGCCGTACCAGCGATCACTCGCGTCGCGTGATGAAGCGGGAATTTTGTCGGCCCAGCTCGGTCGAAACTCGAGCAATAGATTTTCATCGGCAGCGGTTTGAAAGGTCGTGTGCGAAGCGCCCCACCAAAGATCTGCCTGCGGGCGGTTGCGTTCTACGCGGACTCGTTCAAGGATCTCGCGCGAGCCCATGTCGAGAAACTGCACGTCGGCATCCGGATACTGTTGCTTGTAACGGGCGATGAAGTCTTTGAGTAGATCCTGACCGTGCGGTGTGTAGATCAGGAGGCGGTTCTTGTTACCGCCGGGACGACAGGAAAGTAGCAACGCAATTGCGAGAATTGCGCAAGCCAGCCAAAAGAGCTTGAGTCGCATCGAAATGCATGCTATCACGTTTAGAGGTACAAGGATGACCACTCTCAAACGCAGAATCTTCAGGGCCGGTGGCTGGGGCGTCGCTAAGCGCCTCATCAAACCCATTCCGATTATCGGGTCGCTATTTGCCGTTGGGCTGGCAGGCTACGAGATCAAGAAGAAGGGCCTGATACCGGGCGCCGTTCATGTGGGACTGGACGTGACGCCGGTCGTCGGCACCGCCAAAAACGTCGTCGAGATCTTCACAGGCGATCTAATTCCAGATAAAGCCGATCGAAATAAATCCGTGTCATCCGTGGTTACGAAGCGCTAATCGGCGGACGCTCTGTGAACGGGCGCGCCCGTTCGTACGCGTGGGCCAGTCTGAACAGCACGGGTTCGGACCAGTATGGTCCAACCAACTGAAAACCAATCGGCAAACGATCTGACGACAGCCCGCACGGCACGCTGATCCCGGGCACACCCGCCAGGTTTGCAGTCACGGTGTAGATGTCGTTCAAGTACATTGCGAGTGGATCGTCAACCTTTTCCCCGATCGCAAAAGCAGGTGTCGGCGACGTCGGTGTAATGAACGCGTCACAACGCCCGAAGGCGTTGAGAAAATCGTTTTTGATCAACGTGCGGACTTGCTGCGCTTTGCGGTAGTACGCATCGTAATAGCCTGCTGAAAGCACGTACGTGCCCAGCATGATGCGCCGCTTTACCTCCGCTCCAAACCCTTCTTCGCGTGTGCGCCGGTACATCTGGCGCAACTCCGGTGTGTCCTCCGCGCGAAATCCGTATCGCACACCGTCGAATCGCGCAAGGTTCGAAGATGCTTCGGCGGTGGCGATGATGTAGTACACGGCGATCGCGTATCGCGCATGAGGCAGTTCGATATCGATGATCTCAGCGCCGAGGTCGCGATAGACGTCGACCACGCTTTCAACCGACTTCTTTACGTCCTCATCGAGACCGTCGCCGAAGAGTGCGCGCGGGAAGCCGAGACGCACGCCTTTGAGATCTTCATTCAGCGACGCCGTGTAATCGGGAACAGGAACATCAGCAGTCGTTGCGTCATGAGGATCATGTCCAGCGATAACGCCGAGGACGCGCGCCACGTCTTCAACTTTTCGTGCGAAGACGCCGACCTGGTCCAACGACGACGCAAATGCCACGAGGCCATAACGAGAGTTGCGGCCGTAAGTTGGTTTCAAACCAATGACGCCGCATAACGAAGCCGGCTGGCGCACCGAACCACCGGTATCGGAACCGAGCGCCACCGGCACGATTCCGGCAGCCACGGCCGTTGCCGAACCGCCCGACGAACCACCCGAAACACGCGTCGTGTCCCACGGATTTCGCACTGGACCAAAGGCGGAGTTTTCGTTGGACGAACCCATCGCAAACTCGTCGCAGTTTGTTTTGCCGATGACGACGGCGCCGGCTTTCGTGAGACGTTCGATCACGGTTGCGTTGTAAGGAGGGTGATAGTCGCCAAGAATCTTCGACCCGCACGACGCCTGCATTCCGCGGACGCAGATGTTGTCCTTGACGGCAATCGGAATCCCCGCGAGCGGACCGGCGCCACTGCCTTCGATCTCCGCCGCGCGCCGCAACGCGCCCTCCCGATCGATCTCGAGAAACGCATTTAGCGTCTCATTGAGCCTCTCGGCCGCAGTTATCGAAAACTCCACACTCTGACGCGACATAGCTTTGCCTCAAAAGTCTTTAGCCACAAAAAGGCACAAAACGCACAAAACGATCTTCCTGATTTTTGTGCATTTTAGTGGCAGTAGTTTACAGCACCTTCGGGACGCGGAAGTGGCCCGATGCGGGATCGGGGGCTTCGGAGAGGGCGGTCTTTTGGCCCAGGGAGCCGGCGATCTCGTCGGCGCGAGATGATTCGGTCTTTTCACCTTCGGGTGTGAGGCCGCCCAACGCCGGTTCGACGTTAGTGGTGTCGAGCTCGTTGAGTTGTTCTATGTACTTAACAATCTCAGTTATCTGTGGTCCAAAGGTTTTCAACTCTTCTTCCGCCAGTTCCAAATGCGCGAGCTCCGCGACCTTCTCGATGTCCGATTGATTGATAGGCATTTCGATTAACGCTTGCGTTTGAGTGAACGTGTGGCAGTCTTCAGAAAACTGCGGCGCAATTCCTTGTCC
>DASSEB010000019.1:0-2641 GCA_035696765.1 Pyrinomonadaceae bacterium
TGTGCGAGCTCGCATGTGACATGCCGCAATCGCTGCCTGCAAAGCATAGTATCCAGCGCCGCCACCAAGTCGTTGCGCGTGCTCGAGCGCGGACATTCCTCGCTGAATCTGCGCATCGTCCCACAAAGAGCGATCCTGATCCGGCAGCAAGACGGCCTCACCATTCCTTCCCCGGCGAGCCGCTGTGCGTGACGCATTGAGTTCCATCAAAGCCAGAAGGGCGTGAACTTCAGACTCGCCGGGAAGAAGTTGGACCAGCATGCGTCCGAGCCGCAATGCCTCGTCGCAGAGTGCCGCACGCATCCACTCCTCTCCTGACGTCGCCGTATGCCCCTCGTTGAAGATCAGGTAGACCACGGAAAGTACTGACTTCACCCTGCGGCGCAACTCGTCCCCGCGCGGCGTCTCAAAGGGCACATGAGCTTCCGAGAGGGTCTTCTTGGCGCGAAAGATCCGCTGTCCTATTGTCTTCTCAGGTACAAGAAAGGCGCGGGCGATCTCCGCCGTAGTTAGGCCGCCGATCAGACGCAACGTAAGCGCGATGCGTCCTTCAACCGGGAGTACAGGATGGCACGCGGTAAAGATGAGCCGCAGCACGTCATCGTCGATCACCTGGTCCAGTGCCTGGTCCATCGCGTCTCCGAGCCGCTGCTGTTGCTCGTTAAGCTCCCGAGCAATTTCTTCATGCTTTTGTACGAGCATCGGCACACGGCGCAGATTATCAATGGCACGCCTCTTTGCCGCGGTCATCAACCACGCAGCGGGATTTTCGGGGATACCTTCTTCGGGCCATCGCTCGAGCGCTGCAACCAGCGCGTCCTGCGCAAGTTCCTCGGCAACGCCGATATCGCGGGTGACGCGCGCAATCGCAGCGATGAGCCGTGCAGACTCGATCTTCCACACCGCCTCGATCGTCCTGTGGACATCGCTCATGTTCGCCTGATCTTAATCGTCGTCAGGCAAACACGCTACTGATCTACACGAATCGGCGATGCCGGAAGATATTCCGGTTCAGTTCTTTTCAGGGGCCGGCATAAAGAAAATCTCTTGCACCTCGACCGGAAAACGGCACGCTTTAGCGCCCTTGCGCGCCCACGCGAGCACCTCGTTTATGTCGGCGCATTCCAGTATCCATAAACCACCCACGTGCTCCTTGGCCTCGAGGTACGGTCCGTCCGTGAGAAGCAGCTCACCGTTGGGCTGTGGCCGCAGTGTGTGGGCCTTGCCCAGGCCGCCGGCGAACTTCCTGACACCAGCAGCGATCATTTCGCGATTGAGCGCGTGAATCGCCTCCATCGTCGCTTCGTCCTGTGTGGATGGGTCAAAGTCGTCGGGGAGGTAACCAGAAACCAGATATTGCGGCATGTCGTCTCCTATATAAATGGTATTGAGCCGGGCTAGTTGGCCCGCCTTCACTATCACGACGAACGGCGAAACGGGAATTCTACAAACGGTTCAGGAAATTTATTTCTTATGGCGTGATGTTTTGCGAGTACGAGCCACTCTAGAACGTAATGCCCCGCATTGCACTAAATCTTGAAGGAGAGAAGCCATGAAACGTTCACTATTTATGAAATTCCTCGTACTCACGTTTACGCTGCTGTTCGCAAGTCTCGCAGTTACAGCAACCGAACGCCCTTTTTCACTCAACGGAACAGGTATCGCGATTCCAATCCTTGATGGCAACGGCAACGTGGTTGGCGCTGAACCAACTGGTTCCGGTAATGCAACTCATCTCGGTATGTTCACCAACACAGGTCACGTCAATTTCACGCCCGACGCATCCAATCCAACCATCCTTCATCCGGACGGTGGAGGTGTCTTCACGGCAGCTAACGGCGACAAACTCAACTTCGTCATCGTTAGTGGCGCTTTGGATTTGACTACCGGGATAGGAACCGGAGACTTTGCATTCACTGGCGGAACCGGTCGCTTCGCTAATGCTACAGGGCGCACGTCGGGTGTCATCCAACAGAATGTCATCACGGGCGCGTACGAACTCACGCTCGTCGGGAGTATCGATTACTAAGATCGATCAGACTGTTTTTCGAGCAGGGCAGGGCTCAAGCGGGCCTGCCCTGTTCTTTTGCATTGCCTGGCGTGGATGTTTTCGCGTTTCGTAGCGGCGCGCGAGATTGAACTTTAGGGTCTTCGATGCCGGCGTCGATACTGCCGCTTTTTGTGATAGTGATAAACGGTGCCCGCGCCCGCTCCCGCGCCCGCGCCGATGAGTGCACCTTTCTTGCCGCCAATTAACGCGCCTGCGCCTGCACCGACGGCCGTGCCGATGCCGATGCGTTTCGCAGCCTTCTTTTTCCCGGCTTGAGGATTTCGATGACGTCTGGTTTGGCTGCTGGCGACGGGAACCGCGACCGCGAAAGAGAACATCAACAGCAGAACTAATAACATTCGTACTACGCGATTTCGATACATTCTCAATGCCCCTATCCAACGATTTTTCGATCAATCCGCATTCAGCAACAGTTATGCCAGCCCCTCTCGGCGGTCTGTTTCGCGCACCGTAGTCTAAACTCAGGATGACGAAACGCAGTCGAACCCGCACCTCTACACCGTTTCCTTCCACTCCGCGTAGCCCGTGGACCAGCACATTGTCAACTTGCGATCGCGCTCCGATTGGTTC
>DASSEB010000020.1:0-17989 GCA_035696765.1 Pyrinomonadaceae bacterium
CAATTGCTAAACCGTAACGTTCCGGCAATTGCCACTTCGTGTTTTCGAGCATCCAGCTTCCGATCATCACGATGAGAAACAGCAACGCCAGGGCCATGCTGAGCCCGCCGGCCAACACGAGCGCGAGCATCGCCACTGCGATCATGGCGTATGAAAAAGCTCGGAAGTAAGTTAAGAAATTCATTACCGCTTGATCTTTATCGTTTCAACTTGATCTCAAACAATCTCGGCCACAGCTTGCCCGTGACGAGGAGCTTGTCGTTTTTCTGGTCGTAGGCGATGCCATTCAACACCGCTTCCTCGTCGTGCAGTTCACCTTCCGGAATCAGGCCGGTCAAGTCGAGCCAGCCAGTTACCCGGCCGCTTTGCGGATCGATGATGGCGATTCGATCGTCGTGCCAGATGTTTGCGTAAATCGACCCTTGCACATACTCGAGTTCGTTAAGCTCGTTGACCGCGGCCTTGTTATCGAGCACGGTGATCGTCTTTGTAACCCGAAAGTTTGACGGATCGAGAAACCGGATCCGGTTCGAACCGTCGCTCAGAATCAACGACTGGCCGTCCGTCGTCAATCCCCAACCCTCGCCTTCATAGTGGAACTGCCCGACACGCTCGAAGCTTTGCGCGTCATAAATAAAGCCCAACTGATGCTGCCACGTGAGCTGGTAAATCTTCCCGTTCAGCAAGGCGATGCCTTCCGCGAAGTAAGGCACGGGCACGTCGACTTTTTTCAGGACTTTCCCGGTCTCGAGCTCGACGCTTCGCAGGCTGGATCTACCTTCCTGTCCGGTGCTCTCCAGCAGTTTTCCATCAGCTAGGATTAGCCCCTGCGTGAAAGCGTTGCTGTCGTGCGGCCAGATGTTCACTATCTGATAGCCATATTTCGTGACCACTCCATTGGCAGTGGGCTCGGGCGCAACGCGGTCACCGTTGGCGTCGGTGTGACACCCGGCAACCAGCGTGATACACAGCAAAAGCGCAGCTATCGCGGCAAACTGTTTAGTAGTGAGAGACATAGAGGCATTTTGCGCGAGCGGTGAGAAAAACAAAAGCGCGCACGAACTCTATTTTGTGCTTTTTGTGCCTCTTTGTGGCTGCTATTTTTTGCCTTTTTGTGGCGCTAATCAGAAATGAGGACGGGCTCGCCCTGACCGCGTTTTTCTATGTACGCGGCGAGTCGTTCCTTATGTTCGTCCGAGATCTGGTGGAGACTAACGCCCAGCACCCATTTCTTCTTCCCGTCATCGCCGGCCCGTTCTGACGTCACAATCGTCACCACAGCTTCGATCAATCCTTCCGGCAGGTCAACTCGCACAAAAAGGAGTCGGCCGCGTGACAGATCGGCTTCGTTGAAACGAGTGCCAACCAGTGACAGGCGCATTCCAAAGTTGCTGATAGTTTCGCAGTGTCCTCTGGAGGGCTGAGAATAGGCGACTTTTCCGGGCTGTGCCCCCGCGTCGATCAGCGATATGGCGGTCGGCAAGTGAGCATAAAAGCGCGGGCCACGGCGGCGATTGCGACCCCGTTTGGCTTTATCGGACGGCTCTCGCTGGTGTGTTCCCAGCGGGTCGAAACCCTTGAACACGAGCCCGCACTCGTTGCACAGGAGCTTGTGGAGGCCGAACATGCGGATAAAAATCACCGCATCATCGTAATCGCGTTGAATCCGTTGGCTCTTGCATCTCGGGCACTGCACCGGCCCATTCTAGCAGCTTTGCAGATCGCCCCTGCGTTATAATGCACCGTTTTGCTACTCATCTCACGGCGCCATCCTTACGGCTGCTGTTCAAGCACGGGAGGCGTGATGCCTGAACCATTACGTATTCGCATTCGCTCCGACTGGGATGCAGCTCTGACTTACGACTCCCTGTACGAAGAGTCAGAGAACAGGCCCGTATTCGTCGGCCGCGAAGTACTAATCGCGCCGCTGGTCGTAGAAATAACCGAACCAAATAAACGCGGCACTTATCTCATCAGCGGCTATCGCGGCACCGGCAAAACTACGTTGCTGATCGAAGCGCTCAGCCGGGCGAAGAAACAACTCGCCGCCAGCAACATCAGGCTCTTTCCGCTCGTGCTCAACGTGTCGGAAGTTTCGGCCTCGCTCGGGAATTCCGCCGCTGACACGCCACTTCGATTGGACATCGATCCCCGACGGATATTGATCGCGTTAATTCGCACTATCCGTGACGGAATTCAGCGCTTGCCCTCGAGTGACAAGTCGCTCGAAGAACTCGCGCAAACTGTCGATTACGTTTATCAAAAAGCCACCGCGGCGAGGTTTTCCAGTCTTGGAAAAACTTCACAGGAAGATACACGGAGCCGCTCGTGGGAGCTGGCACTTGCTCTCGAAGACAAGAACGTGTTGAAGACGCTGGCGGCGATTAGCGGAGCGGCGGCGGTCGCATTTGAAGCGGCAGCACTCATCGGTCCAAGCCTGGGCTGGTTCCACGCCGCCGCCGTTGCACTCGCGGCCGTGTTCGCGGTGAGCTTCGCAGCTTCAATGAAGCGCAGTCGCAGTCAAAGGCAGACGGAAACTAGAGAGACAGCTCTGGAGTACGATAACTCGCTCCAACAACTCGAAACGGATCTGAAGGATATTTTCGCGTCGTTGAAAAAAAATCGGTTGCGCACTGTGGTCGTGATGGAGGAACTCGACAAGATTGACGATCCCAAGGGCCAACAACTTGCCGCAGTCATTCGCTACTTCAAAAATCTCTTCACTCAAGCTCCAGCGTTGTTCTTTTTCGTTACCGATAAAGGCTATTTCGACATCATTGCGAGCGCCATAAAACGCGCGCGGCGAGGGCGCTCTTATGCGGTCGAGCACACCTTCTTCACGCACCGGATCTTTGTCGGACGTCCGACCACGGAAGAAAGCCTCCAGTTTATTGCTGCTATCACGGATGACGAGAACGATCGGAAAGCTATCGAAACGGTGGCGCAAACACTCGGCAAGCCCGGCCGCATTGATGAGGTGGACCAACTCGGCCGTTTCATTCGCGTCGTCTTGTTTTACGCGGCGAACCACTTATTCGATTTGAAGAACGAATTGCGACGGTTTGCGAGAAATACGGAAGAGCAACGCAACGGGAAGCCGGAGCGCGTGAGTAGCTTCGTGATCGACGATCAGACGACGTTACCGCCTGAGGAAGCAGCGTTAGCCGTGTTCCAGGATCTGATCGTCGAGAAGAGCAGATCGTTCGAGATCAAAGGCGGCCGCGCTTACGCGAACGAAACGCTGGCTGATAGCTTGTACGCGGTATTCAACGAAGTCGGTTCCAAACAACCACAGCACATCGATTCTTTCCTGCCGATGAGTGATCCGGACGCGACTGACGCGCTGCTACTCGACGAGCAACTCGATCTGCGTGAAGCGACGCGCGTGCGTGAAGCTGTCTATTCACTGGTCGACGATCTCGAACGTGGGCGTGCGCTTGAGTCGCGAGATCCAACGGGAAATACGTTTACCTGGCGACCCGACGCAGCGCAGGCGTTCCGCTACGTGCGCCAGTTCCAGAAGCATGAAGAAAGCTTGATCGCGGAATTACTGCGCTATGCAGCGCTGGCAAACACACTGCCGAGCGAGGGGAAAGACCCGCATCCTCTTTCCCTCGAACTCGAGCAACGCGTCAATGAATTGCGGAAAGCGCCTGAACCGCTCACGGCTGATTTCGCTTTGGCCCAGCAACGTGACGTGCTGGATCGCTACTCGGCTGCGCTTTCGGACTCATTTAATGCTCGACTTGCAGCACTTGGTAATTATGGGTTCATCTTTGAGGAAGTCGCTCGAGGCCTCGGTGGTTCACTTCATCTAGTGAAACCTAAAACGGGTGATCCGCGGTTACGCACCAGCGGTGGGGTTCTCCTGGCATTTGGTAGTACCGAAACGCTGATGACAGATGTCTGGTCGTTCGTTACACCAACCGTTCCGAGTATGTCACCGCTTGAACGAGTAGCGCTGGTACATGTGATCCACACAACGGACAATGTCGAAGGTGAGATAGTGAGTTGGCGGGAGCGTTGGGATCAGTTTCTCTCACATCAGGCAGAAGGTCTCAGCGGGCCCCAGCACGTAGTAGAGGTAGTGCCGTTAGTCGAACCACCCTTAAAACCACAACTCACACCGGTAAAAGACTCAGACCTCGATGAGGTACAGCGACTCGCGGCCTCGCTCGCAGGCTTCGGCGCCTGGGCGCGCGTCGATCGCCGGCCGTTCGAGTCGATACCACACGATTTATCGCCGTTCAGATACGAACTTCATAACTGGAAACAGACTGACGCTTCTGTTTTTCACATCTCTGCGCCATCGAATTGGTCACCGCGACCATTCCTCGAGCGCGAGGTGCTAGAGGAGAACGGAGCTGTGCTTTTAACGTTGCTGCAGTTATCGCCGCGAACCAGCGGCATTTCGATAGCGGCCGACATAGGATCGACTTGTATGAGGCTCGGTTTCGATCAAGCTGTCGGCGGCCCTGATCAGTGGGAGCCCCTGGGTAAATGGCTACTCGCGCAGGGGCGGATCTTTCTATTTGTGGATTGGCAACAGACATTCACCTGGGCAGCCTCTGAGCTCGTGAAGGCAAGCCGGCTCGGCGCCCGAATAGTGTTGGTAAAACCAGACTCTCTCCCAGAGGGCTTCGAAGGACTCACCTTCGTCACCGCCCGATTATCAACGACTGATTTACCTGTCAAACCTGACTAATCACGTAAATCCTGACCAGGGATTTCATTCGTATCGCAGCGCCACTATCGGATCGACTTTCGCAGCACGACGCGCGGGGACCCAGCACGCCAGCAACGCAACCACCGCCAGCAGCAGCGCGATACTGATAAACGTCAACGGATCCGTGGCGCTCACGCCGAAGAGTAGAGTCTTCATCGTTCGCGTCAACGCCAATGACGCAACCAAACCAAGCGCGACACCCACCAGCGCGAGTTTCATTCCGTGCCCGATAACTAATCTGAGTACGTTTCCACTCTGCGCGCCAAGCGTCATGCGCAAGCCGATCTCACGCGTACGCTGTGCGACCGCATACGACATCATTCCGTAAATCCCGATGCTGGCGAGCGCGAGCGCGACGAGAGCGAAGACGCCAAGCAACATCATCGAAAAACGGCGTGGAGCAATCGATTGGGCCACGATGTCTTCCATCGTTCGCACATTGAAGACAGCTTGATCTTTATTCAACGCCGAAATCTGTTCGCGTACAGCCGGGACCAGGCTCAATGGTTCGACGCCGGTGCGCGCCAGCAGATTGATGCGCCTGACTTGAGTTGGCAAACGATCGATTGGAATCTGGTTGAAGTTGAGATAGAACTGCGGCGAACGTGACGATTGGCCGTCGATGTTGTCCTGTTCGACGTGCCGGACGACGCCCACAATCTCATAACTCGGCGAACCGGTGGGCGACTGAGTAAGGCGTTTTCCGATCGGATCTTCACCCTGAAAATGTTGCTGCGCGAGTGCTTCGTCGATGATGGCGACGAGCGGCGTGTCGCGCGTGTCCTGCGCGGTGAAGACGCGCCCTCGTATCAACCCAATCCCCATCGTATCGAAGTAACCGGGGCTCACGGTGTAGCGAATACCCGCCGGTTCTTTGCCATTCTCCGGACGTGGTCTACCTTCGATAAAAAACAGCGGATGATTAACGGACCCTAACGGAAGTCCATTGGAAACTGCCGTCACTTTCACACCCGGCAGACGGCGGACTCTTTCCTGCCACTGTTCGAAGAACGCGGCGACTTGATGCCCATCCGTGTTGTTGACCGAGACCTGCATCGTCAGCAAGTTTTGCGGATCAAATCCCGGATCGACTTGCAGCACTCGTCGAAAACTTTGAATGAGCAAGCCGGCGCCGACCAGCAACGTGAGCGTGAGCGCGACTTCACCAATAACTAAAAGACTGCGCAGCGGCTGGCGTCCACCTGACGAGCCACGGTCCCCTTCCTTCAAGCTTTCAGTTAAGTTCAGACGCGACGCTTGCAACGCGGGCGCTAATCCGAACAACAACCCGGTCACTAACGAGACGCCGAGCGTAAAGGCTAATACCGGTACATCTACGCCCGCTTCGTTCAAACGCGGAATGCCTGCCGGTAATTGGCTGGCGATGAAACTCGTGCCCCAGTGTGCGAGCAGTATTCCGAGTGCGGCGCCAATCAGCGCCAGCATCAGACTTTCAGTGAGTAGCTGGCGAATGATGCGCCAGCGGTTCGCACCGAGCGCCACGCGCACAGACATTTCTCTTCTTCGTGTAGACGCGCGCACGAGCAGGAGATTGGCGACATTAGCGCAGGCGATCAGCAACACGAGCCCGACCGAGCCCAGCAAGATCAACAACGGCTGTCGCACATCGCCGACAAAGCTCTCGTGTAAGGAGGTCAGGTAAGCGCGCCGGCCGGTGTTGCTTTCCGGATACTGTTGCTCCAGCCGCGCGTAGATCACGTTTGTCTCCGTCTCGGCTTGCTGTTGCGACACATTCGGTTTCAGACGCGCGACGACAGTGATTCCCGGATCTGCGCCGCGTGCTTTGAAGCGTTCCGCGGAGAGGCCAATCGGTATCGTAACGTCAGCATCCTGTCCGAACTGAAAATCCGGAGGAGTAACACCTACGACCGTGTAGCTCTGATTGTTGAGCGTGATCTGTTTGCCGACGATGCTTTGATCGTCGCCGAAGCGGCGTGTCCAAAAGCCGTGACTGATGATCACGGCGGGAGTCGCGCCGGGACGATCGTCTTCGGCGACAAGGTCGCGGCCGAGCAACGGCTTCACTCCGAGTAACGACAAGAAACCGGCAGAAACGAGTCGCCCTTGCAAGCGTTCCGGCTCCCCTGCCCCGGTAAAGTTGTAACTTTCGTTTGGCCGTACGGCGGAAGCGCCCTCGAACAAACTGTTTTGAGCGCGCCAATCGACAAAGTTGGAATACGAGACGGCACCACCGCGCTGGCCCGAGACACTCTCCGCAAGCATCACGAGTTGCTCAGGCGCATGGTAGGGAAACGGGCGCAGCAGAACAGCGTTCACGATGCTGAAAATCGCCGTGTTCGCGCCGATGCCCAACGTGAGCGTGAGCACGGCAATCAACGTGAAAGCGGGATGTTTGAGGAGCATGCGCGCGCTGTAACGCACGTCTTGCCACACTGTCTCCATTAATCCTCCTCCTCTAACTTCGTAAGCCAGGTCTCTGATACTTCCCACATTGCCAAAACTCTTCGCCGCGGAAAGCCGCGCCTCTTCCGCCGTCATTCCGAGTTCGCGATTGGCCTCGGTCTCCATCTCGAGGTGAGCGCGCAACTCTTCGTCGATGTCGTGCAACACGACGTCGCGGCGTAACAACGCGCGCACCCGCGCCACTAAAATGTTGAGCCATTCCATAAACTTCCTACGTAGCCTCGCGCATCTTCGCGACGACGAGGGCCAGCCGGTCCCAACTCTCTTCTTCAATCCGGAGTTGCTTCTGCCCGGCTTTGGTAAGTTTGTAAAACTTGGCCCGGCGGCCGGTTTCATTCTCGCCCCACTTAGCACTGACCCAACCCTTGAGCTCGATACGATAGAGTGCCGGGTAAAGCGCTCCCTGTTCGACTGTGAGCATCTCGTCAGACATCCGGCGGATGCGTTGAATGACTCCATAACCATGCAACGGTCCGAGCGAGAGCGCTTTGAGGATGAGCATATCGAGGGTGCCTTGCAGCAGGTCAGCTTTGGGATTGGTCATGTGCGTTCACACCTAAACATTTTAGGCATGCTAACGCACTGATGCCTAAGATGGCAAGGCGAGCCACAAAAAGGCACACAAGGCACAAAAAAATGTCCTAAGACTGTTGTGCTCGTTTGCCGCCCGGGGACTTTTGTGCCTTTTGTTATTTTGTGCTTTTTTGTGGCTCTATTCGGAGCTGCGCACGCCGACTTCGTCGAGGTGTCGCAGTAGATCGGCAGGATCGTTATAGACTCTGTAAGCGCCGGCTCGCTCCAACTCTTCGCGTCCATAACCGCCGGACAGCAAACCAACGCCGAGTGCGCGCGCGCGTCGCGCAGCGAGGAGATCCCAGATGCTATCACCGACTACTACTGAGTCGCTGATCGGCACGCCGAGTTTTTCCGCAGCCGCGAGGAAAAGATCCGGATCCGGTTTCGCGTGGCGCACGAGGTCGCGCGTGATAATGGGAACATCATCGCCCACTCCCAAGAGGCGGAGTGACTGACTGGCGCTTCGACGCCGGCCGCTTGTGGCAACGGCCCAGGGCACACCTGCTTTCGTGAGATACGACAACAACTCTTCGGCTCCCGGCAACGGTCTAACTTGTGACGAATAACGCTTGAATGCTTCAGCATGCGCTTCTTGCAGCCGCTCAGCCTCCTCTGGTGATACCGTGTGGCCCGTTTCGCGCAGCAAAGCATTGATGAAGAGACCGCCGCTCATGCCGATCTGGCGGTGAATGCGCCACACAGCAAGATGAATCCCGCCCGACTCCAACGCTTCACGCCACGCGAGTACGTGTTGATAAACGCTGTCGACGAGCGTTCCATCGAGGTCGAACAGGAACGCCGTGCGCGTCGGAGTTGCGTTGTTGTAGTTCACTGAAGTCATCCTTCTTGACTGCTATTCTTCATGGCTCCCCTGATGTTCAGGAACGCAAGACAAAGTTGCAGGAAGATCAGCGCGAAGGCGCGGTCGTGCACGCCCCAGACAATCCAGAGCACGTTGCTCAGGAGGAAAAGCCAGAAGCCCCAGTTGCGCTTAAACTTTTTCTGAGATCCAACCATCCAGGCCGCAATGACTGTCACCAACATCGCGGGCCATTGGATCGCATCAAGAATATCCATTTCAACTCACGGCCACCGCGGACCGCGCCTGGTCCGGCAGTGCAATCTGCTCTTCCAATGGATGAACGCAGTTGTCACACGTTCCGCAGCGCTCATCTTCCATCTCTTCGCCGAAGTAGTCGTGCAACAGTCGCCAGCGGCATTTGGCACTCTGTCCGTACTGCATCATTCGTTCCAACTTCTCTTTGTCTTTCTCAACCTTCGCCTCCGACATACGCGCGAGCTCTTCCAACTCCGCCCGGTTTACATCCACTCGTAACAAGCGAAACAGACTGCCGCGCAACTCTTTAACGAGCTGCAATTCTTTCAGTAGCGACAGAACAACTCGCACCTTTGTATCGGCGACAGTGTTCGCATGTTCCTGCACCGTTGCGAGCGCGACCGGCGTTTCGTTTGCGCGAAGCGTTTCCAACGTTTGATACACCGCGAGAATGTCGTCGAACTTCGGATGCTTACCACCAAGAAAGAACTGTTGCGTGCGTCGATCTTCAAGTTGATAGAAGAGACTGCACGTTGCCGGTTCACCATCACGACCGGCGCGTCCAGACTCCTGATAGTACGCTTCGAGTGAACCGGGCATTTGATAGTGAACGACGAATCGAATGTCAGGCTTATCGATGCCCATACCGAACGCGTTTGTCGCCACTATCGCTTTCAGTTCGCCGGCCATGAACGCCTCCTGGTTACTCTTCCGCTCGCTGGCCTTCATGCGCCCATGATATTTCTCGATTTTGAAGTCAAACCCTTTCAACCAATCCGCGAGGGTCTCGACAGTCTTCACCGTCGCTGCATAAATAATTCCGGCGCCGTCGTGCTCACGAAGTATTTGCATGAGTTCTTCGTGCTTCTCACGCTCATTCGTAACTCGCTTGACCTCGTAGCGAAGATTAGGCCGGTAGATACCTGTTTTAACAACGCGAAGAGGTCCCAGATCCAATTGCTTTTCTATGTCAGCGACGACTTCAGCCGTCGCGGTCGCCGTCAAGGCAAGCACAGGCGGCGAGCCGAGTGTCTTCACTGCCGCGCCGAGAGATAGATAAGCGGGACGGAAGTCGTGCCCCCACTCGGAAATACAATGCGCTTCATCGATCACCACGAAATCGAGCGTTTTGGTCCGCAGCTCCGCAAGAAACTCCTGCGTCGTGAAGCGTTCCGGCGTAACAAAGATGAAATCGCTGTTCTCAGTTTTTATCTGATCGAGGTTTTCTTCAGTCTCGCGCGTCGTCAGTGCACTGTTCAATTGCGAGGCTTCCAATCCGGCGTCCTCCAGCTTATCGACCTGATCCTTCATCAACGAGATCAGTGGCGACACGACTACAGTTGTGCCCGGCAAGTGCAACGCAGGGAGCTGGTAGCAGAGCGACTTCCCTGCTCCGGTCGGCATGATCGCAAGCGTATTGTTGCCCTCGAGAACGGAGCGAATGACTTCTGCCTGACCGGGCCGCAGTTTATCGAGATTGAACACGTTCCGAAGCGTTCGCTTCATCTTCGTGAGTTCGCGTGTAACTTTAGGAACAAGTGCACTCATTATTTATTTCAGACACGACAAAGCACAAAAAGCACAAATCTCTTCACTAATCTTTGCGCTTTTTGTGCTTCTTTGTGGCTTAAATACTTTTGAGGCTAACTGTGCGTCTGTGTGCTCTCTTTCTCGGTGTGTGTGGCTTCGCGCTTGTGACGCAGCCATTGGTCGATACTCTCACGAATAAACTCGCCGAGGTCTTCGAAGTCACGCCCTGACTTCTCCCAGAACTCCCGGAACACTGTCGGATCGAACACAAAGCCGGCTCGACGTGCCGACTCTTTTGCTGGTCCAAGTTCGTCTTCGTAATACGCCGCGAGTTGACGCGAGGCCATCGCGACGACGGTCAACGAACTTCCCGCGGGCAATGGTTCGAAAACAGTAAGACCGGGATCCATCTCCTTCAGACGTGTAAGCACGCGATTGTATTGTTCAGTGCAGTACGCGGCCGCGTCTTCTTTACCGCCGGTCCACTCTGATTGAAGGGCCATTCGTGATGTGCGCCGCAACACATTGATCAACTTCAACAACTCTTTATCTCGTTCCATAGTGCTCCTTAATCGCAGGTCATAGAGACGGGTACAACTCGCACTCGTGATTTGCGTGGGCGACAACCGAAATAGAACCCCCGAGCTTCCTCAGGTTCGTCGGCTTCGAAATAGGCCAGCAACTCGCGAGTCGCAATGCGTATGACGTCGGGCGAGGCAGAGTCGCTCAACGGTGCAAACAAAGGCTTGGCGGCGGGCTCGAGTTCTGTAAGTCGAGCAAGCACGCGATTGTATTGAGCGACTAAGAACTGCGTTGCATCTGGTCCTGACTTGGTCCAGGCAGCATAAGCAGCCGCGCGCGCTATTCGTCGTAAGACGTTAAGTAGTTTCACTGTTTCTTGTTCCATCTGTTCTCCTCGTTAATTCGTTGATTCAACTTTCGCCCGCAACAGTTTTTTGCCGTGATGAATTCTCCACTTCACGGTCGACAAGGGAACTCCCATGAACGCCGCGATCCTGTTCAGCGGCATGTCGTCGAGAAAGCGCAACCGCAAAGGCAATGCGTAGTCGGCAGGAAGACTGTCGAGCGCCTTGATCATCGACTCGTCGCGTTCCTTTTCGGCGAGCGGCTTTGCCAGTGCTTCAATCTTCTCGAGCAGCGCCTCGTCCAGGGGCACGCGTTTGTTCATGTGCGCCGTTTCACTCTTACTAAACCGCAGCGCTCGATGACGTGTTATCGCTGACAACCACGCTGCAAACTTGCGCGGCTCGTCGATCGTAGGCAGCGCTTTGAACGCCAGCAGCAGCGACTCCTGCGCCACGTCTTCCGCGTAATCACCGCCGGCGATCGTGCGCGCCAGCCGTACGACAGCAGGCCGGTATCGCACGACGAGCTGTTCGAACGCCTCGAGATTGCCGAGAATCGCCGCGACCACCAGCAGTTCGTCAGGCGGTTCGAGCGGTGTCATCGAAACTCCACGGTTAAGTAAACGACGTTCATTGGTATAGAGACATGTTACGAGGGAAAAGTTAGGCGGGTTTGGAATAAAGTGAGAGTGAGAAAAATCTGCCGTTCGGGCCGGCTCAAGCGGGGGTGGACGCAGAGACGCCCACCCCTCCGAGCGGAGCTTATGAGGCTGGGCGCAGTTCCCAAACGCCTACGTCGTCAATCTCGCCCTCGGGGCCAAGATGTTTGAACCGCACAAATGAGTAATTGAGCAGAGTCTCTATGCTCACGAACTGCGTCGGATCAGCAGGATCGCGTGGAAACGGTCCGCTGATACAAAACTGGGTTGTGGTAAGGCTCGGCGGCAGTCCTTCCGCGGGGTTACCACTCGCGAAAGTTCTGCCGGTCAACAAAGCGAAATCCAGCGTGAGTTTTGGAAACCCGGGGATTTGACTGACCTCGTTCTCCAATTCAAAGCCGGCGCCAACCGGGCTGACAAGAGCGAATCCATTCAGATCGCCGGGAAGATCGAACCCAATCGCCGTGATTCTGGCTGCATACGGAGATGTGTTCTGTACCTTGAAACAAGCCAGCGCGAGATCGCCGCCCAGTGGTACAGGTCGATCCACCCTTGAAGTTGGACTCGACAGGCGAGCGGTTGCGAGTGTCGGATTGTTTACACCGACGATGATATGAGCTAGTGCGACAGCGCTCGAGCACAGCGCTACCATAATTATCGACATTATTCTTTGAAGATGCTTAGACATTCTTTTTCTCCTTCCGCGTAATCGTTAGTCGGGGGATGAGTTTGATTGCCTGACTTATGGAAGGCTTTACGTTGTTTCCGTATTGGCCTTCCACTACAATGAGCGCCCTCTTTTCAATGCTGAGTCGCATCCCGGAGAGTGATTCAACCTCGGAGAAAAAGCTTTACAATCATCTGAAATGTAGCCTTACAAAGTTCTGACCAACTGCTGAAGCCCATGAATTCGAACAGGGTTTACAACTTCGGACCCTTCAGTCTCGACACAGCTCGACGTCTTCTGCTCAACGACGGCGTTCCGGTGCAGCTTCGCGAAAAGGTGTTTGAGACGCTGCTAATACTCTTGGAGGCTGACGGTGGAGTAGTAGGGAAAGACGAATTCATGGAGAAGGTGTGGCCGGATGCATTTGTCGAGGAGAATAGTCTTACCAGAAATATTTCAGAGTTGAGGAAGGCGCTGAGTTCCGGGTCCGAAGATTCGCGTTACGTAGAAACCGTGCCGAAGCGTGGCTACCGTTTCGCTGCGCGGGTGGATGTCGTCGACGCCCGCAACTTGCACTCACAGACTGAGACCCAACCTGACGAATCGCGATCGAATTTGTCCACGGAATCGCGGCGTTTCGGCACAAGACGAACCGCATTTCTGGTATTAACGATTCTCTTGTTTGTCGCGTTGGCGGGCGTTTTCATTTACAGGCGCGCCACCCGAGGCGTTGGAAACACCCAGACAGGATCTCCGACAAACTCAATCGCAGTGTTGCCTTTCAGGTCGATCGATAGTGGCGAACGGGATTATCTCGGTCTGGGAATGGCAGACGCTCTCATAACAAAGCTCAGTAACCTCGAGCACATCAGCGTCAAACCTACCAGCGCCATTCGACGCTATGCCCAGACAAAACCCGACGCTCTCGTGGCAGGTCGAGAGCTGGGAGTTGACTCCGTTTTGGAAGGCAATATGCAGATTGCCGGTGACCGCATCCGCGTGACAGTGCAGTTGATGAACGTGACGTCTGGCAGCCCTTCCTGGGCAGGAACGTTTGAAGAAAAGTTCACTGACGTATTCACACTTCAAGACTCCATCGCGGAAAAAGTAAGCGCTGCCGTCAAAGGTCAGATTACCGCCGCCGAACGTGAAAGAATTTATCGCCGCTACACAAACAACGTTGCCGCATATCAGCTTTACGCGCGCGGGCGCTCGCATCTGCCGCCGTACAACAAGGACGAGGCGCTCGCTGCCGTCGCGGATTTCGAGGGAGCTCTGGCACTCGATCCGAAAAACGCGTTGGCTCACGCAGGCCTGGCCATGGCGAGCGCAACGATGCGTTCACGCTTCGCACAATCGTCGGAAGTTCGAAGTTGGGAAGAGCGTGCTAAACAGGAAGCAAAGCGAGCGGTTGAACTTGATGGAAACCTGGCTGAAGCTCACGAAGCCCTCGGAGCAGTTTATCGCTACACGGATTTCGACTGGGAGCACACGATTGATGAGAGTCGCCGGGCGCTCGAATTGAATCCGAATCTGGAATTGCCTCACCACTATCTCGCAGCCGCTTTTTATCATGTCGGTTTGTTAGAGCAGGCCGATGTCGAAGCTCGTGCGGGACTCCAAGCGAATCCGCTGGAGCGTTTTGAGTCGTTGAGAATGCGCGGCATGACCGCGTTGTTCTCGGGTAAGTTTGGCGATGCGGTTGCTTTGCTCGAAGAGGCTAAACAGGCCAAGGAAACTACCGTGACTGATTGGCATCTCGCGCAAGCTTACTACTATCACCAGGAACGCGATCGGAGTGAACAGATACTCGAGAAGTTGCGTGCCAGTAACAGCGCGGAAGAACACGTTCGCGCGCAAGCATCACTCGCCAGCTTTCTCGCTGCACGCGGTGAGCGGAAGCGTGCCGATCAGTTGTTAAAAGAAATTGCCGGTAGCGCGTACATGGATCACCACGCCGCTTACAGTATTGGCGCGGCGTACGCGCAGTTAGGCCGGCCTGAGGAAGCAGTGAAATGGCTGACGAGAGCGGTGGAGACTGGCCTGCCGTGCTATCCATGGTTCGAGAAAGATCCGCTGCTCGACTCACTGCGGGCGTCTCCTGACTTCCAGCGCCTAATGGGAAATCTGAAGAAGTACTGGGAGTCAGTAAACACACGGTACGCGTCCCTGGCGACGTCCGCTGCCTGATGTCCGCGCCTGCCCCACGCCGAATCGATTAAAAATCGCGAGGATTGTAGAAATCTGAAGCTATGAACCGCGTGGCTGCGGTATGATGGAGCCACGAGTTTCCTTCCTGGAAACCGCCCACTCTCACGTCACAGTCGAAGAAAGGTGAAGCTCAATGGGAGCCAATGGAGACGTAGATTATTACGAGGTCCTTCAAGTCAGTGAGAGCGCTGAACCGGAAACGGTCAATCGCGTGTATCGATTGCTGGCGCAGCGTTATCACCCTGACAACCAGGAGTCGGGCAATGAAGCTCGTTTTCGCGAAATAACTGAGGCTTACCACATCCTCTCGAGTCCTGAAAAACGGGCGCAGTATGACGCCACATATCAACAGCGACGTAAGGATCGGTGGCGGCTCGTATCGGCGGGGCCGCAGTCGGAGAATGACTTCGAAATGGAGCAGGTAGCGCGTCTCACCGTGCTCGAGGCTTTATATACGAAACGCCGTGTTGAGCCGCAAAACCCGGGCATCTATTTGCTGGAGCTCGAGAAAATGCTTGGCAGGCCGCGTGAGCACCTGGAGTTCACCATTTGGTTCCTCAATCAGAAGAAGCTGATCAACACGGACGACGCGCGCATGTACTTGACGGCTGACGGCGCGGAGTATCTTGAAGAGACTTACCGGAGTAATCTCCAGCAGCGGAAACGATTGCAGTCGTCGAATGACTAGTTATCTTTTTGTGACTCTTGTGCTTTTTGTGGCTGAAGATTACTCATACCTCAGCGCAACCAGCGGATCTACTTTCGTCGCGCGACGCGCGGGTACCAGGCTTGCCATCAACGCCACCAGGAACAACACCACCGGCACTGCGACAAATGTCAGCAGATCAGTCGGCGTAACTCCAAACAACAGACTAGCCATGGCGCGCGTCGCTGCATAAGCACCCGCCAGTCCCAGCACTGCTCCAATCAACACCAAAGACATCGCAGATCTGAGCACGAGTTTCAGCACGTCCGGCATCTGCGCTCCCAATGCCATGCGGATGCCGATCTCCTGCGTTCGTTGCGCAACTGCATACGACGTGACGCCATAGATTCCCATCGCTGCCAGCAGTAACGCAGCAACACCAAACACGCCGAAGATCACGAGACTAAAGCGCTGGCGATCGAGCGATGACGAAAAGATTTCGTCCAGCGTGCGAAACTTTACCGGGAGTTGTGGATCGAGACTTCTTACAACTTCGCGCATCGCCGGTATGACGTCAGTCTGGCCTCGCGCCACGACTGTGTAACTCGACGAAGGCAAGCGTTGCAGAGCATTGCCGTAAACAGTCGGAGACGGCGACTGATCGAGCCCATCGCCGTGCACGTCACCCACTACTCCAACAACGTGCAACAGGTGCAGATCGCCGTCCATGTTTCCAAACTGAATCGTCTTGCCGAGCGGATCTTCGTTGGGCCAATACTTCTGCACCAGGGATTGACTGACCACCGCTGCGTGCGGTGAGTTGGGACCATCACTCGCATCGAACATACGCCCACGAAGCACCGGGATACTAAGCGCCGCGAAGTAACCCGAGCTGGCGAGACGGTAATCCGCATGGCCCTTCAGCGCCGGGTTGTTATTGATCAGAAAGTTTCCGTCTGGTCCATCCCCCGAGAGTGGCAAGTAACTGATGACACCACTGGCGGTCATTCCCGGCACTGAAGCCAAACGCTCGAGCAGTTGATTTTGAAAACGTCGCTGTCGTTCTTGTTCGGCAGTCAGTTCGACGTTTTCATCAGGCGCGACGCCCTGCTCCATCAGACGCGTGTACGACTGCATGAACTGCTTGTAACGCTTCTCATCCATGCGCGAACTGGGGAGAGACAACGCCATCGCGACTGCGCCCTCGGTGCGGAAACCCGGATCGATTTGCAACAGTTGATAGAAACTCCTCGCGAGCAATCCAGCGCCGATCATCAAGACTAAAGTCAGCGCCATTTGCGCAACGACCAGGAAACTTCGTAAATGGCGTCCTGCAAATCCGCGCGCGCCGGTGCCTGTCTCGCGCAGAGTTCTTTCCAGATCCTTCACCGAGAAACGCAGCAACGGAACAAAGCCGAGCACTGTCGCGATCACCAAACAGAGTGCGAGCGTGAACGCGATTGTTTGTGCATCAACTCCGATCTCAGTAATACGCGGCAGACTTTGTTGATTCAGACCGAGCAGCAGTTTCACTCCCCAAAACGACATCACGATACCGAGTGCGCCGGCCGCGAGAACGAGCAACAGGTTTTCAGTGATGAACTGTCGCGCCAGCCGCAGGCGTGTGGCGCCGAGTGCGGCGCGCACTGCGAAATCGCGTTGGCGAGTTGTCGCCTGGGCCAACAGGAGATTTGCGACGTTGACGCACGCCACCAGTAAAAGGAATCCAACCGCGACAAGAATCATGAGCAGCGGGGTGCGCACGTTGCCGACCATGTATTCCTGCTGCGGGACGAGCGTGAAATCCACCGCGTCCATGTCTTTCCCGTTTTCCTGTTTGAGCTGTTTGCCGATCGCGCTCACTTCAGCACGCGCCTGTTCCTCGGAGACGTTTGGACGCATGCGTGCGATGACGCTCCAGTTGTGAGCGGAGCGCGAGATTTCCGCGGGGAACATTTCTCGCGGTACCCAGATCTCTGCGCTCTGCGGAAATCCGAGACCTTGCGGCATCACGCCAACAACCTCGACGCTCTTGTCGGCTAACCGCAACGTCGTTCCCGACAACTCTGATTTCCCGCCTAATAGCCGTTGCCAGAAGCCATAGCTAACGACGGCGACTGGAGCACCGCCGGCGCGACTTTCGTCAGCAGAAAACGTACGCCCAAGGATCGGCGTAACGCCGACTACGTTGAAGAAATCTGCCGACACGGAATACGTGAGAGCGCGAACCGGCTCGCTGCCTCCGTTCACGGTCGTTAGCGACCCGCTGTATTGAGCGACGCCCTCGAACACGTGACTCCGAGCCCGGACATCAACAAAGTTCGGCTCGGCAAAGGCCATTCGCCCGCCGCGCGCGCTAACCTCACGAAGCTGAACGATCTGCTCGGCGTTTGGATAAGGCAACGGCCGCAAGAGGACGCCATCGACGACGCTGAAGATGGCAGTGGACGCTCCGATTCCAAGTGCAAGTGTCAGGATTGCGATGGACGTAAAGCCCGGGCGTTTGAGAAGACTGCGAACGCCAACACGAACGTCTTTCAATAGGGTGTCCATAGTGCGGCTCCTTGGAGACTATCAACAGGATGGAAGGGCTTCAGGTTCTTAAC
>DASSEB010000021.1:0-3588 GCA_035696765.1 Pyrinomonadaceae bacterium
AGAATGGCGTCCGCGAACTGATTCAGCCACAAAGAAGCTAATCATTTGCCACAAAGAAGCACAAAAGGCACAAAAATCAATAAAATCCTTTTGTGCTTTTTGTGCTTCTTTGTGGCTGAAATACTTTTGAGGCAAAGCTCCCCTGGCTACCAACTTTGGCTGTGCTTCGCTTGCTTTGGAAGACAACGTATCACGGAGTGTAACTAGTGTTACATTGCAATGCAAGACGCACGCTGACATAATCTACTGAAGCTGCCATTCGTCAATGAAACGTGAGAACGCCACATCGGTGTCTGCCTTAATAGCGTCCTGCCTCGGCGCGTTGTTGATTGCGTGTGCCACATCACGCACGCAAGCACCGGTAAACGCGCAGCCAAATCAGGCAGCACCTACGGAGTCAACGTCTGATGCAGGTAGTTTGCCCTTGCGTGTCTTGGCTGATGTCCCGCTAACTGGTGGCGCGACACGGTACGATTATCAGAGTCTCGACAGCAGCAGCGGACGCTTATACATCGCGCACCTGGGCTCCGATCTGATGACAGTTTTCGACGTCAACAAACAGACGATTGTTGGCGACGTAAAAGACTTGAAGCGTGTTCATGGAGTGCTCGCCGTTCCTGCGCTGCATCGCGTTTATGCTTCAGCGACTGGCACTAACGAGTTGGCAGTCATAGACGATCAGAGTCTCAGCATCATCGCGCGAGTGCCGGCCGGTGATTACCCTGACGGCATTGCGTATGCGAGCAAAGCAAACAAGATTTACGTTTCGGATCTTCACGGCAAGACCGATACTGTTATCGATGCGAAAACAAATCAGCGCGTGACGACGATTGCACTTGGCGGCGGCGCGGGAAATAGCCAGTACGATTCAGGCGCGGATCGAATCTTCGTTACTGTTGACGGACGAGAAGAACTGGCTGAGATCGATCCGAATACAGATCAGGTCGTCGCGCGATACCCACTCACGGGCTGCAAAGGCAGTCACGGATTATTGATCGACTCTGAGCATCGCCTTGCCTTTGCTGCGTGCGAAGATAATTCAAAACTGGTCGTCTTCGATTTGGAGGCGAAGCAAGCAACGGCCACACTCTCCGTGGGAGCTGACCCCGACGTACTCGCCTTCGACGCGGGCTTGCGGCGTCTTTATGTCTCGGCAGAAAGCGGCATTATTTCAATCTTCGATGAGCACGCACGCGGCTTGCAAAAAGTGGCCGAGGGTTTCTTTGCAGCGAATGCGCACAGCGTGGCGGTCGATTCGAGCACTCATCGTGCTTACTTTCCGCTACAGAACATGAATGGCAAGCCGGTGCTGCGGATCGCGGTTCCTTCTGATAGATAGCCTCAGTCTTTGCCTCACGCGCATCGCACAAGAAACCGCCACTCAGCGCAGTTTCGAAGCCTATTCCCGATACTGACTAAGCAATACACTACCCGAACAACCTTGGACCGTAATCGTCGGCCCGCCTGATCCAATGCGTGCATGGTAATCAGCCGCGCCGGTCTTTCGAAATCGCACATTCGGCAGTTCACTTGAAGCGGTACCACTAAGCCCGCTCACTTTCACATCGACATTCAAGTCGTCGACTACTTGCAGCTTGATGGTTCCACTGTGACCGCTCAACTCAAGTCCCCCTGCATCGAGTTGCCGCAGCTTAATAGTTGTTGTTCCACTATTGCCGCTAATGCTTGAACCACGGCCGGATTGCGCGAGGTTGATGTTACCGCTGTTCCCGCTGATCCGAAGCGCGCCTTCAATCCCCTCGATGGTAATCGGGCCGCTAACGCCGTGAACGTTTACGCCGACACTGCGCGGCACACTCACTAGCACGCGATGAGTGACCTCTATATTCTGGCAACCCACTGTTTCACTCTTGATGAGCAAATTACCCGCTGTCTGCCGCAAAACGACTTTGTTGCAATCCATGTCGGCCGGGCTACGCCCGGTTCGTTCGATCTGGACAATTGCCGTATTGCCATCAATGGCCGAGATGTCAACGCTGCCGCTAATCCCCTCCACTTCCACACGCGCTGTAGGTGAGAGGGTAAAGCTTCTGTTGATTTCATCGCGCTCTTGATACCCGGTTGCCCAAACGGAGGACGCGCCAAGGATAAGCACTAACAAGGCACAAGCTTTATCGACTGATGAGTTCTTCATTTCTCTGCCTCCTCGAACAATTTCATATCCCCTGAAGGATGATCGTACCCGTCACGTTCGAGACCACGATTCGCGGTCCCCCTGAGCCAAGACGTGCTGAATAGCTGGACGCGCCAAGTTTGTCGAGCGCGACACCAACGATCTTGTTAGCAACGCCGCTGGTTGTATTACTGATACTCACTTCCGCGTTCAGGTCGCTGGCTAGTCGTAAGTAAACGTTGCCGCTCACGTTAGTTACACGCAGTCCCGCCTCGTTGATGCGCGTGATCGCGACCCGAACATTTCCGCTGACGCTTGATACAGTCAAGGGTCCATTCAGTTGCTTTGCATCAACGCTGCCACTGATCGAGTTGAGTTCAACCGCGCCATCGACCCCGCTGATGTTGAAATCGCCGCTGACATTTTTTCCACTAATGCTAACGAAGCGAGGGAGTTTAAGTACGACACGATTAAGTAGATCTACCTTGTCAGGCTCACCGATTCCCGGTTTTTGGCGGATCGTCAGTCCCGACGAGGTTTGTTCGACAAAAACTCTTCGATAAGCCAGGTCGTCGCTGTTCTTCGCCGTGCGATAAATGTGCACTTCGGCAGACGACCCATCAGTTGCTTCCACGGAAACAGGACCACTGATCTCAGACACATCGACGCGCGCGCCGGCAGCGAGTTGATAAGTTGTATGCTGCTCTTGCCCGGTCAAGGCTTGCGTCGCTTCGTTCCCATCCCACCGGGTATTTACATTGACGGCTTCTACCTTCCGTTGCATGGCAATACCGCCCAGAATTAACAGAGCGACAGTTGCGCTCAGCAGAGATGAAGCAATCGAACCACCGCCCCGCGATTGGATTGCGAGCGGCGGAGCAGACTTGTCAAGGAAAAATTTTGCCCTTGATCCTTCAGTTACTAATTCTTGGTCCGCCTGAACAGTTTTGCGCCTCATATTTTCAATGCCCCCAATAAGAGTTTCTTCACCTACTACTGCTGTAGAATTAGAAGAACTTGATAATCTTAGTGTAAATGGCAATACAGCATTGGATCATTAAGTTCTTCACGTTTAGGCACGCTCGTATTGACATTCTATACGAAAACGTCTATTTACATCTACAGAACGTCTATAGGAGAGAAACATGGCGGGAAGGCAAGTCGACCTGTTGCAAGGAACGCTCCATCTTCTGGTGCTGAAATCGCTCGCTCTTGGTCCGCTGCATGGGCTGGGCGTTTCACGTCGCATCGAACAGATCACGAAGGGAGCCTTCAACGTCAAGCCCGGCTCACTTTTTCCGGCGTTACATCGCATGGAAGAGGCGGGCTGGCTCCAGTCGTCGTGGGGTGAGTCAGAAAACAATCGCCGTGCAAAGTACTATCGTCTTACCGCAGCCGGCCGCCGCCAGCTGGAGGCCGAGACGCAGGACTGGCAGGTGATCTCCCTCGCGATC
>DASSEB010000022.1:0-10852 GCA_035696765.1 Pyrinomonadaceae bacterium
TGATTTACACGGATTATTAAAACCGATCCGTGTAACCAATCCGTGTTAATCCGTGGTTACAAAAAGGAATCGTTTCTCAGATTGTGGAATAAGGAACCGTTCGACGTTCTTCAATTGCTCTCCCAGCGCCTCGCCGCCAAACAAGAGCAACGTGCTGCCCCTTGGCGCCCAGTCGATCAGCGCGGACAGTTTTTGCATGAACCGGTCCAGCGCGCGGCACGTGACGAACGATACCGCTGGAGCTTCAACCTCTTCGAAGGGCCGCGTGATGATCGACGCTGTCCGGCCAACCGCATTCAGTGTTTCTCGTAGGAAGACCGACTTCTTCTCTGAAGATTCAATCAATGTCACTTCCAGATCCCGGCGCGCAATCAGGCACGGAATGATTGGCAAGCCTCCGCCCGAGCCGATGTCTGCTATCTTTGCGTTCTCAGGCAGGTGTTTCAGTAACAGCAACGACTCGAGCACGTGTCTCGTCGCAAACTCCTCGGGCGTACACGGTGCGACCAGATGTAGGCGATCGTTCCAGCGAGTGAGTAAACTGTAGTAGTCCCCGAGCAGAGTTACGGTCTCGGCAGACAGATCTAAATCAAAGCTCCCCATGTTCGATATCAGAGATTGCTCGAACCTGTTCACACCAGAAGCATAAATCATGATTGACGATTTTGTTGAGCAGCACCGTTTTTTGGGGCCTGCGGTTGCCGAGATTATCAGCCGGCATGTTGCTGGACTTGCGAACCGGCGGGTGACGCCGGAAGCGACACCCGCCGACCTGGAAAAGCTCTTCGACGAACCATTACCCGAGAAGGGAATCGCGCTCGAAGAAATCCTTGCGCGCTTTCGTGACGACATCGCTCCAAATGCGATGGGCGTTCCAAGCCCGAGATACTTCGGCCAGTTCAATCCAACACCGTTGCCCATCGGCGTCTGGGCGGATGCCCTGGCTTCGATGCTTAATCAGAACGCGGGCGCGTGGCGCAATGGCCCAACGTCGGCAATGATCGAAGCGCGCGTCATGCGCTGGCTTTGCGATCTGCTGAACTACGGTGCGCAAAGCTTCGGAACGCTCGCGAGTGGCGGTTCGGAAGCAAATCTCATCGCGCTGAAGTGCGCGCGTGACAGTGTTGCTGCCAACATAAAGGATCGCGGCGTACGCACTGCGCCCGGCGATCTCGTGATTTATGCATCCGACCAGTGTCACTACTCGATCGACAAGAGCGCGGACATTCTTGGCCTCGGTCGCGAAGGCGTCCGCAAGATTCCGACTGACGATCGCTTTCACGTGAAGCTTGACGCGTTGCGCGAGGCGATTGCGAAAGATCGTGAAGCAGGACTCGTTCCGTGTTGTATTGTCGGCGTTGCCGGCACGACGTCGACCGGCGCTATCGATCCGCTCGAGTCACTCGCCTCGATCGCGCGTGAGAACGATTGCTGGTATCACGTCGACGCCGCGTATGGCGGCCCACTCGCGTTCTCGCCCCGACATCGAGACAAGCTTCGCGGCATCGAACTGGCCGATTCGATCACGTTCGATCCGCACAAGTGGATGTTTGTCCCGTTCTCGTGTGGCGCCACGCTCGTGCGTGATGGTGGACGCGTCCTGCGCGATGCGTTCGATATGAGTCCGGAATACCTGAGCGAGGACCGCGGCGGCGCGGACGTCGAGTTCGACTTTTTCCGTTACGGGCAGATGGGCACGCGCCGCTTCAATTCGTTGAAGCTGTGGATGGCGATCAAGTTTATGGGCCGCGAAGGTTACGCGAAAACAGTCGAGCGCCAGATCGGCCTCACGAAATACCTCGCACAGCAGCTTGATGACCTCAAAGACTTCAAGCGCGTCGGTGAAGTTGAAACGGCCGTGTGTTGTTTCCGCTTCTTACCACAAATCAATTTGAGCGGCCCCGATCTCGATCGTTTACAGCAACGCTTGCAACAAGTCATCGAACGCAGCGGTGAAGCATGGCTGACGACCACCGTGCTGCACGGTCGCCGCGCGATGCGCGTGAACATCAACAGCTTTCTTACCGAGCAGCATCACATCGACGGTTTGGTAGACCTACTCAAGCGTTCGGCTTCTAAGTTATGATCCGAAAAAATCTTCTTTTACTCTCCGTGTTAATCTGCGTTTCTGCTTCTGTCGGTTTCGCGCAGACGGGACCGAAGTCTCTGCCCGCCATCAAATCTCAATCGGATTTCGACTCAATCTCGGTCACCTACGACGCAAACACACCCTACGCGTTGCCGCACGTCATGTTCGTCATCGACCGCAAAGACGGCAACAAGATCTACTTCGTGAACAAGAAGCGTTACAGCTTTCACAAAGATTTCGTCAACGGCACGTATCTCTCACTCGAACGCGGGCGCGAGTTCTTCCAAAACAATTACCTGAATGCTAATCGCCGCTTCATTCTCGGCACGCTCGCGTATCAAATTCCAATCAAGCGTTGGACCTTCGAGTTTTGGGAAGGCGATCTGATTCCCGCGGATCAAATCCAACTCGCTTACGACGTAATCAACAAATCATTCTTCGCCCCCGTTGCGTTCAAGCCAAACTCTTTGCGGCAGGACGAAGCGACGAGATCGCTCGCCGGCATGCAGCGCATTTTGCAGAGTGACATCGCCGCCGAGCAGGCGTACCAGGCACTCAACGTCGCCCGCGGATTGGGACGCATTCATATCATTCCAAAGCTCGACGATCATGTCGAGATCGGTTCCAACGAGATCCTCGTGCTTGACGAAGTGCCGGTCCAATTGCCTCCAGTCGCCGGCATCATCACGTCGCAACCTTCAACGCCGCTTTCGCACATCAACCTGCTCGCCAAAGGCTGGGGCATTCCGAACGCCTACATCAAAAACGCAAAAGAACTGCTGAAGCAGTACGACGGCTGGTGGGTGTCATTCGAAACGCTGCGCGAGAAGTACACGATCAAACGCGCCGACATGAACCAGTTGCGCGAGTACCAGCGGCGCCAGGCGGAACGTCTCGACGTGATGAAGCCGCGGTTCAACTTGTCCGAAACGCGTCTGCTGACTCTGGCCCAACAGCGTTCGCGATCGAGTCTCGCGTTTGGCGGCAAGTCGGCGAATCTCGGCGAGGTGCTGAACGCGCGATTGCCGGGCATCGTCGTTCCAAACGGTTTCACGATCCCTTTTTACTATTACGACGAGTTCATCAGGGGAAACAAACTCGACGATGCGATTTTTGGACTCTTAAACGATCAGAAGTTTGTTCACGATCCCGCTTACCGGCGCGAGCAGTTGGTCCAACTACGGCAGAAGATTGAGAGCGCTGAATTCGATCCGCAGTTGCGCAAAGTCGTGCTCGAGAAAGTCGCGCGCGAATATGCGGGCAAGGGGTTGTTTGTGCGCAGCTCTTCGAACTCGGAAGACTTGCCAAACTTCAGCGGCGCAGGTCTGTACACGACTGTGCCGAACGTGCGCGGCGAGCAGGAGTTGATTGACGCGATCAAAAAGGTTTGGGCGTCGCTTTGGAACTTCGAGGCGTACGAAGCGCGTGAGCGTGCGGGCGTGGACCACTCGAAGATCTTCATGGCGGTGTTGCTCCAGGAGGGGATCAACTCCGAGAGTTCCGGCGTGATGATCAGCACCGATCCGTTCGACACTGAAAACAAGGGCGCGATCTACATCAGCGCAAAGCGAGGTTTGGGGATCAAGGTCGTCGAAGGGCAGCGCATCGCGGAACAGATTATTTTTCGTCCGCGGACGAATGCGGTGCAGGTGTTGACGCGCTCAGCGGAGGACAGCCTGCTGACGTTCGATGAAAAAGGCGGTGTGAAGGAGGTGCCGATCACCGGCGATCGCGTTGTGTTGACGGATGATGTTATTCGTCGTTTGGTGCGGGCGGCCATGAGCATCAAGCGGGTCTTTGGGCAACGGGATCAGGACATCGAATGGGCGTATATGAAGGGGCAGATCTATATCATTCAGTCGCGCCCGTTTATTTCGGGCACGTAGACAGGATTTACAAGATGTTGCTGATCGTGGTATAAGGCCCGAGCATGTTTAGCACCGAACACGGCCATCGTGCATACTGGCATCACCACCACACCGGTGGCGGGCTGGCGATCGTGTTCGCAGCGCTGACAGAAGCAAGCTAAACAAAGCGCACAACGATTCCCAAACCCGCTGCCGATGCTAAGCCGGCAGCGGGTTTTTCTTTTCCGTTCACGTATGCGTATGACCTCCAGAATTCCAGCCGGAATGCGTTACTACATCGGCGCCGAAGCGCGCCTGCGTCGCAAAGTCGAAGACGTCACGATGTCCGTCTTCGAAGACTGGAATTACGAAGAAGTGATCACGCCCTCGGTCGATTACTACGATCTCTTCGAACAAGGCATGGGCCAGCGCGAAGCTCAGCGTGGGTTCCGCTTCACCGACAACGACGGGCGCTTGCTCGCATTGCGTCCGGACGTGACCAGTTCCGTAGCGCGAATGGCGGCGACGCTGCTCGCGGACAGGCCTCGACCTTTACGGTTTTGTTATGCAGCGCCGGTGTTTCGCCAACAGACACAGTCGCACGCTGAATGGCGACGCGAGAACACGCAACTCGGATGTGAACTGATCGGCAGCGATGGTAAATCGGCTGATCTGGAGATGCTGAGATTGGCCGCGGAGATCCTGTCGCGCCTGGAGTTGCGATCGAAGTATTGCATCACGATAAATAATGTGGAGATCTTCAACGGTGTCGCCGCACATCTGAACCTGGCATCGCAGGCGCGCGAAGAATTGCGCCGCTTGATCGACACGCGACAGGGCGCGGAGTTACAGCAGTTTTTACAAGATTATGGCGGCGGCGAAGCGCGCGCGTTTTTGCGGCCGACTCAACTCACCGGGAAGCGAGACGTGATTCAAGCTGCGCGAAGTGTGATCACGAATGCGCGATCCGTCGCCGCACTCGATTCACTCGAAGAGCTCTGGACCGCGATCGAATCGCACGGGCTCGAAGATTCTTTCGAGATCGATCTCGGCGACGTCTCGAGTCTCGATTACTACACGGGTTTGAGTCTGAAAATTTTCGTTCATGGGGCCGGGTCGAGTGTCGGGCGCGGTGGTCGTTACGATGGTCTAACCGGAAGCTTTGGCCGCGCCGAGCCTGCGGTTGGTTTTGTACTCAATCTCGACGCGCTTACGGAAGTGCTTGGACGAAATCAATGATCACGATTGCGATCGCCAAGGGCAGAATGCAGGACGGCGCGTTGTCGCTGTTGGCGCGCGCCGGCATTCGCTTGAGCGACGATGCAATCAATTCGCGACGTCTCGCTCTGATGGATGAAACAGGTCAGTATCGCTTCATCTTTGCGAAGCCTGCGGACGTTCCGGTTTACGTCGAGCATGGGATTGCTGACTGCGGCGTCGTCGGACGCGACGTGTTGCTCGAATCGGAAGCTGATGTGTTGTTGCCGCTGGATCTCGGCATAGCTCGATGCCGAATCGTCGTGGCGGCGGCGGATGCGGGCGCGATGACGAAGGTGCAGGGGATGATTCGTGTCGCGACGAAGTATGCGCAGATTGCGCGCGCGCATTTCGGAGCGCGCGGAATTCCCGTCGAGATCATTCAGCTCTCGGGATCGGTGGAGTTGGCGCCGGCGCTCGGACTCGCGGACATGATCGTCGATCTGGTTGAGACTGGTGTGACGCTGCGGGAGAACGGGTTGACTGTGGTTGAGGAGATTGCGGAATCGACGGGGCGATTGGTTGTGAACCGGGCAAGTTACCAGTTGAAGAGCGATGAGGTTGGGAAATTGATCAAAGCGCTCGAATCCATAGTTTAGGCTGGACATGATTGATAGGGTTAACAAGCGGGAGTTGGTAGAACGTTTGGTGTCACGGTCCGTGGCGCTCGATGCGGAGTTGACGAGCGTCGTGGCGTCGATCGTCGACGATGTGCGCAGGCGCGGAGATGAGGCGTTGATCGATTACACAAAACGCTTCGATAACGTTGAGTTAAAGCAATTAAAGATCGGCGAAGAGGAGTTGCGGGTTTGTGCTGCGGGCGCAGATGAGCGGGCGCGACGCGCGCTTCGGGAGGCGATCGAGAACGTCAGAGAGTTTCACGAACGGCAGGTTGAAAAATCCTGGACGATCACTCCGCGGAGCGGTGTTGAGTTGGGCCAGCGCATCACGCCTCTCGATCGCGTTGGTCTGTACGTACCGGGCGGGACGGCGGCGTATCCTTCCTCGGTTGTGATGAACGTTGTCCCGGCGCAAGTCGCGGGTGTCGAGCGCATCGTTGTCACGACGCCACCGCGGACGTTATCGCAGAACCCCGCTGTTGCGGCCGCACTGCTCGAACTCGGAATCACGGAGGTGTATGCGATTGGCGGCGCGCAGGCGATAGCCGCCCTCGCGTTCGGCACCGAGACTGTGCCGCGCGTGGACAAGATAACCGGGCCAGGCAATAAATACGTCGCGGCGGCGAAGAAGCTCGTGTTTGGTGTCGTTGGAATTGATGCGATTGCCGGGCCAACTGAAGTCGTGATCGTCGCTGATGAAACCGCGCGACCGGAGTTTGTCGCGTCAGATCTGCTGGCCCAGGCGGAGCACGGTGAAGATGCGTCGGCGGTCCTGATCACAACCAGCGAATCGCTGGCGAATGACGTCGCAAAGGAAGTTGAGCAGCAAGCAGCGTCGCTGCCGCGACGCGAGATCGTGATGTCGTCGTTGCGAAACTACGGCGCGATCGTTGTGGTTGAGACGCTGAAGGAAGCGTGTTCGGTCGTGAATGAGTTAGCGCCGGAACATGTCGAGATTGTGACGAGTGATGACGAGGCAGTCGCGGAGAGGATCCGGCATGCAGGCGCGATCTTCTTCGGAGGTTATACGCCGGAAGCAGTGGGTGATTATCTCGCTGGTCCAAACCATGTGTTGCCGACGAGCCGGACAGCGCGGTTTTCATCGGCGCTCGGCGTTTATGATTTTGTAAAGCGGACGAGTCTGTTGCGGTATGACGAGAATGCATTTGCGGAAGTAGCGGAGAGTGTGCGTGTACTTGCGGAATGTGAGGGGCTTGCGGCGCATGCGAGGTCCGCGTCGATCAGGAAAGAAGGCCACAACAAGGCACAAGAAGCACAATGAAGGACGTGCTCGATTCCATCAAACCATCAGTTCGCGCGGTGCGGGCGTATACGCTTGCGCCGCATCGCGCTTCGTTGAAGCTGAATCAAAACGAGAACCCCTGGGATGCGCCGCCTCACATCAAAGACGAAGTGCTGCGCCGGTTTGCGGCGCGCAAGTGGTCACAGTATCCGGATTTCGTTCCCGCGAACCTGAATGAACACCTCGCTGCTTTTGCGGGTTGGCGCGCAGACGGCGTCATCGCCGGCAACGGCTCCAACGAACTGATACAGGCGCTGCTAATGGTGACGATGGAACCGGGCAAGACGCTGTTGCTTTCGGAACCGACGTTCACTTTGTATAGACAGGTCGCTACCGTGCTTGGCGGCAAAGTCGAAACTGTGTTGCTAACGTCCGAACTGAGTTACGACAGTGAGGCGCTCCTTCGATTCATTGAAGAAAGGCAACCGGACGTAACGATCATCTGCTCGCCAAACAATCCGACCGGCTGTGTAACTGACGACGATGCGTTACGTGCACTGCTCGAATCTTCACGAGGCTTAGTTGTCATCGACGAGGCTTATCATGAGTTTGCCGGTCACTCCGTCGTGCCGTTACTAAAAGAACACGAGAACCTGATCGTGCTGCGGACGTTCTCAAAAGCGATGGCCGTCGCCGCCTTGCGCATCGGTTACCTGCTCGCGTCGCCCGAACTCGTGCGCGAGATCGGTAAAGCCGTTTTGCCCTACAACGTCAACGTGTTTTCGCAAATCGCCGCCGAAGTCGCGATGGAAAACTACGATCAGGAGCTGCGCCCGCTCGTGAGCGAGATCGTTTCGGAGCGCGATCGGCTCTTCGCGGAGTTGTCTAAGATTGACCGTCTTCGCCCCGTGCCCTCGCTCGCGAATTTCATTCTCGTGAAATCAGCGGTGGAACCGAAACAGATCTTTTCGGAGCTGCTTGCACGCGACATTCTGGTCCGAGATGTCAGTAGTTATCCGATGCTGAGCGAGTATTTTCGATTTAGCGTAGGCACGCCTGCTCAGAACGATTACGTGTTGAAGGCAATCCGTGAAGTCTGTGGCTAAACAAATGACCATGCAATCACGAATCGCGAACGTTCATCGCAAGACGAAAGAAACCGACGTGCGTGTCGAGCTCAATCTCGACGGCAGCGGGCAATCGAGTGTCTCGATCGGCTTGCCGTTCCTCGAACACATGCTCGAGCTATTTGCCAAACACGGATTGTTCGACTTGCAGATCGCGTGCGACGGCGATCTCGAGATTGACGATCATCACTCCGTCGAAGACATTGCGATTACGTTGGGCCAGGCGCTGGTTCAGGCGCTCGGCGACAAGACCGGGATCAATCGTTACGGTGAAGCCGTGGTGCCGATGGACGAGGCGTTGTGTCGATCAGTCATCGATCTGTCGGGCCGGTTCTTTCTGGTTTACGACGTGCCGACGCGGCGGCAGATGATTGGAAACTTCTCGGTCGAGCTGGCCGAACACTTCTGGCGTTCGTTTGCGGAAACGGCGAAGTTCAACCTTCACATCGACTGTTTGCGCGGGCGAAATACTCATCACATCCTCGAAGGTACATTTAAGGCTTCGGCGCGTGCGTTGCGGCAAGCGGTTGAGCGCAACAGTCGCATCACGGGAGTTCCGAGCACGAAGGGTTCGTTGTGAAAGTCGCGATCATCGATTACGGCGTGGGCAATCTTCGTTCGGTGGAGAAAGCGTTTGCGGCGACGGGTTGCGAAGCGGTCGTCAGTGGCGATGAAAACGAGTTGCGCCGCGCGGAACGATTGGTGTTGCCTGGCGTGGGTGCGTTTGGCGCGTGTATGAAAGCGCTGAAGGAAAGGGGATTCGATCGGCTGGTTTACGAACGAGCGCGCGAAGGAACGCCGTTGCTGGGCGTGTGCGTCGGCATGCAGATGTTGTTTGAAGAGTCGGATGAGTTTGGTTCGACGCGCGGGCTAGGGTTGTTGAAAGGAAAGGTGCGCAGGTTTAGCGATGCCCTCGTCGTACCGCAGGTTGGATGGAATCGAATACACCAGGCGCGACCGCATGCGTTGTTTGAAGGAGTCGGGGATGGCGCGTTCTGTTACTTCGTGCATTCGTACTACTGCGAGCCAGTGGATGAAACGGTAATCGCGGGTGAGACTGAGTATGGGGGGCGGTATGCGTCAGTCGTGACGAAGGAAAATGTTTGTGGCGTGCAGTTTCATCCGGAGAAGAGCCAGGACGTTGGATTGCGGATGCTGAAAAACTTTGGAACACGGATGAACACGGATTTTTATTTGGATCAGCGCTGATGCTTGCGAAGAGAATCATCCCGTGTCTTGATGTTGACAATGGCCGTGTGGTCAAGGGGATTCGCTTTGTTTCGCTCACGGACGCGGGTGATCCGGTCGCGCAGGCAAAGCGCTACGATGTCGAAGGGGCGGATGAGTTAACATTCCTCGATATCACAGCCTCCTCCGACCGCCGCGACATCGTTGCGGAACTCGTGCGTCGTGTAGCTGATGAAGTATTTATTCCTTTCACTGTTGGTGGTGGGTTGCGTTCAGTTGAAGACATTCGCGCGATACTGCGCGCGGGCGCCGATAAGATCACGCTGAACACCGCGGCAGTCGAGAATCCGGAGTTGATCGGTGCGTGTGCGGAAACATTTGGCAGCCAGTGTGTGGTCGTCGCGATCGATGCGCGCAGGCGTGATAACGGTTGGGAGGTTTTAACGCATGGCGGTCGGCGAGCGGTTGGGCACGATGCTGTTGAGTGGGCCATGCGGGCGGAGAAGCTCGGCGCGGGCGAGATACTTTTGACGAGTATGGATTGCGACGGCACGCGCGCGGGCTACGACATCGAGTTAACGCGCGCGGTTTCGAGCGCGGTGCGAATTCCCGTGATCGCGTCGGGCGGAGCAGGCAAAGTCGAACACTTTTACGACGCACTGACCGCCGGAGGCGCAAGTGCCGTGCTCGCTGCATCATTGTTCCACTTCGGCGAGTTGTCGATCTCGGAAGTGAAGAACTACTTACGCGATCGGGGACTGGAAGTAAGATGAATTCGATTAACCTTCACGAAATCAAATTCGACGAAC
Source organism: Pyrinomonadaceae bacterium (assembly GCA_035696765.1). Classification (GTDB taxonomy): domain Bacteria; phylum Acidobacteriota; class Blastocatellia; order Pyrinomonadales; family Pyrinomonadaceae; genus PSRF01. The sequence goes on from DASSEB010000022.1 coordinate 10,181, forward strand.
GCGGGTTGATCCCCGCAATCGTTCAGAATGCGCAGACTCGTGAAGTGCTCACGCTCGCTTACATGAATCAGGAGAGCCTGGCGCGGACGATCGAAACGCGTGAGACGTGGTTTTGGTCGCGTTCGAGAAATGAGTTGTGGCACAAAGGCGAGACGTCAGGTAATACGCAGCGTGTCGTGAGTCTTGCTCTTGATTGCGACCGCGACGCAATTGTCGTGTTGGTTGATCCTGCCGGACCCGCATGTCACACGGGAGCTGTTTCATGTTTTGATCTTCCGAGCGCGAATGGCTCTTTGCTCACGAGACTTTACGAGCTGATCCAGAGCCGTGAACGCGAGCGGCCTTCCGAGTCATACACGACTTATCTCTTCGATGAAGGTCTCGACAAGATACTCAAAAAACTCGGCGAGGAATCGGCGGAGACGATCATCGCGGCGAAGAACGACGACCGCGCGAGGCTTGTTTCGGAGGTGTCGGATCTCGTCTATCACTTGCTTGTGTTACTCGTGGCGCGCGGCGTCAGTCTCGAAGAAATCGCAAACGAACTCGAGCAACGGAGGCGCGGGTGAACGAAGGCAAAGAGTTGCTCGACTTCGCAGTTGAACTCGCGCGTGGCGCAGGCGAGATCACGTTGCAATACTTTCGCAAACAGCCGGAGACGAGCAAGAAGTC
>DASSEB010000023.1:0-10188 GCA_035696765.1 Pyrinomonadaceae bacterium
TACGCGAAAGCGATGATGGGCGCGGGTTTGGGTTTGCCTTCCGCGGGAAAAGCGTTTTTAAGTGTGAACGATGCTGACAAAGGCGCCGCGGTTTTGCTGGCGCGTAAGTTGGCGCGTCTCGGTTTCAGTGTCGTGGCGACGCTTGGCACGGCGGCGCGTTTGCTCGAAGTGGGAATGGATGTCGAGACAGTATTCAAGGTCAACGAGGGCAGGCCAAACATCGTGGACCATATCAAGAAGGGCGAGATCTCGCTCGTGATCAATACGCCGCTTGGCCGCGCGTCGCATTATGACGAACAGGCGATCCGGCGCGCTGCGTTGCAGTACGGCGTGCCGTGTGTGACGACGATGACGGGCGCGCAGGCGCTGGTCGAAGCCATTTCCGCGTGCGGCTCGCAGAGCACGCCAAGCGTGCATTCGCTGCAGGAACTGCATGGAATGCAGTTGGCAATCGGCAAGTGACAGATGTCCATAAAGGCAGTAGTCATCACAGCCAGCGACGCCTGCTCACGCGGTGAGCGAGAGGACGCATCAGGCGCCGCGGTCGTCGAGCTACTCACTAATCTGGGCGCGGAAATCGTCGCCGCCAGAATCCTCTCCGACGATCTCGATCCACTAGCACAAGCGCTGCGTGAGTTTGCAGCGCGCAGTGACGTCAACCTAATCATCACCACCGGCGGCACCGGTCTTGGACCACGCGACAACACGCCCGAAGCAACACAAAGCGTAATCCAACGCGAAGCACCCGGCATCGCCGAAGCCATTCGCGCCGAGTCACTCAAAGCGACGCCGATGGCGATGCTTTCGCGGGGGGTCTGCGGCATCTGCGCCGGCACGTTGATCGTAAACCTTCCCGGTTCACCGAAAGCAGTACGAGAAACCTTCGCCGTCATCGCCCCCGTCCTCCCGCACGCCCTCGATCTCCTGGCCGGCCACACCGCACACAAGAAATGAAAACGCTTTATCTTTTACGCCACGCCAAATCGAGTTGGAACGACTCTTCTTTACGCGACTTCGATCGTCCGCTGAACGACCGTGGGAGAGAGGCTGCTGAGTTAATCGGCAAACGATTGGCTGCGGAAGAATTGGTTGATGCTTTGTTGCTTTGCTCGCCCGCGCTGAGAACACGCGAGACAGCAGAGATTGTCTTTCAGGACTTGCGTGTTGATGAGCGCTTCGACGAGCGTATCTACGAAGCTTCGCTGCGCGATCTAACGCAAGTTATCTCCGAGATCCCTGACGACAAGCAAGTAGCAGTCTTGATCGGTCACAATCCCGGGTTAGAAGAGTTGCTGGCGTTTCTAACAGGTGAACAGCGACGCATGCCGACGTGTGCCCTGGTAAAGATCAAGTTCGAGTTTGCAAGTTGGAAAGAAGTAAAAGCAGGGGGCGGCAGTCTCGAATGGTTCACCACGCCAAAGAGTTGATTATGAAGATCCCACCAGATGCGGAATTCGTTGAAATCTGTGGCGAAATACACGCCGAGAACCTGACAGTTGCAGAGTGGCGCGAGATCGAGTCTGATGACATGTTTCAGAGTGAACACTTCTGCGGCGGGTTCGAGGCTATTGAAGATGCTTTTTGCTTCAGCTACTACAGCCCGGACGGGCCGGAATATTGGTTCCAAATAACGTTGGAAGAAGCTCAGCGAATCGCGGCAGGCGAATTGATTACGCTCGATCTCCGCCTCCCTCGGCAAACCCTGTAAATTCTCAGCTCCTTCTGGCCGGCAACACCGCACACAACTCCCAAAAAAATAACCACGATTCAACTAAACGGATTTATGGAGTGTAAATCCGTGTACTCGATCCGTGTGATCCGTTTGTTAACTGAGAGTTCAGATAGCGTTCAGTTGGATGTAACACGGCCTCCTTAGTTTTCGACCTATGTCTAATTCCACGAAAAGCTTTCAGCTTGTGACCTGGTTCAGTGTTTTGTCGATTGTGTTGGCTTTCGCCGGCTGCGGTCCGGGGGGAAACGGATCAGGATCGGTAAGCCTGCAAGGCGCGGGCGCCACTTTCCCAAATCCGCTGTACCAGAAGTGGTTGAGTGAATACGGACGAGCTCACTCCAACGTCAAAATCGATTACCAGTCGATCGGATCTGGCGGCGGAATCAAGCAACTAAAAGAGCAGACAGTCGACTTCGGCGCCTCCGATGCGCCGATGAAGGATGAAGATCTCAAGTCGGCTCCAGGCGAGATACTGCACATTCCGACCGTACTCGGCGCTGTGGTCATTACCTACAACCTTCAGGGCGTCAGCCAGCCCTTGCGTTTTTCTCCCGAAGCCCTGGCCGATATTTTTCTCGGCAAGATCAAGAAGTGGAACGATCCCAAAATCGCTGCCGACAATCCGGGAGTAACGCTGCCAACAACAGACATCACGGTGGTCCATCGCTCAGACGGCAGCGGCACTTCGGCAGTCTTCACCGATTACCTTTCAAAAGTAAGTTCGGAATGGAAAGAGAAAGTCGGCTCGGGCACGTCGCCAAACTGGCCTACCGGCATCGGCGGCAAGGGCAACGAAGGCGTAACCGGACAGGTCAAGAACACGCCCAACACCATTGGTTACGTTGAGCTCGCGTATGCCGTGCAGAACAAACTGCCGGTGGCCCAGATTAAGAATGCCGGCGGAAACTTCATTACGCCTTCGATCGACACCGTCACCGCGGCAGCTTCGGCCTCCGCAGCAAACACGCCCGACGACTTGCGCGTTTCAATCACAAACGCGGCCGGGACCGACGCGTATCCGATTTCGAGTTACACATACATCATCGTTTACAAGGACCAGAAAGACGCTGCGAAAGGAAAAGCGCTCGTGGATTTTCTCTGGTGGGGAATTCACGATGGCGAGAACTACGCCAAAGAGTTGCAGTACGCGCCGCTGCCCGCTGACATCGTGAAACGCGCGGAAGCGAAGATCAATTCCGTCACGGCCGGCGGGACTCCGCTCAGGTCCACATGAGCGCTGTCACGGAAAACTTTGCACCCGCTTCCAACTGGCGGCGAGTGCTGTCGCCAACCGGGAACACGGGTGATGCTGTCTTTCGCATCCTGATGTTCCTCGTTGCACTGTTGATGGTTGGGATCGTGGTGGCGATGGTCGTGACCCTCGCAGCGGACTCGATGCCTTCGATTCGCCAGTTTGGATTTGGTTTTTTGAAGAGCCGGAATTGGGACCCGATACGTGGTGAGTTTGGAGCGCTGCCTTTCATCTACGGAACGATAACTTCGTCGCTGATCGCGCTGCTGATCAGCGTTCCGTTCTCGCTCGGTATCGCGATCTTTTTAGTTGAACAAGCGCCGCGCTACATCGCGCGTCCGGTGGGATTTCTGGTTGAACTACTCGCGGCGATTCCATCGGTGGTTTATGGCTTGTGGGGCATCTTCGTGCTCGCGCCCGTTCTGCGGGTTTACGTCGAACCGGCGTTGGCGAAGTGGTTTGGATGGCTGCCGTTCTTTCGTGGATCGATCACGGGCATCGGATTGTTAACGGGTGGAATCATCCTCGCGATCATGGTGACGCCGATCATCTCCGCGGTGGTGCGTGACGTGCTCGCGGCCGTGCCGGGTTCGCAACGCGAAGCTGCTCTCGCACTCGGCGCCACGAAGTGGGAAATGATTCGCGTGGTGCTTGTAAACGGCGCACCGGGAATTGCGGGCGCAGTGATCCTGGGACTCGGCCGCGCGCTCGGCGAGACGATGGCGGTGACGATGGTGATTGGCAATCGTCCGGAGATCAGTCTTTCACTTTTTGATCCGTCTTACACGATCGCGTCGGCCATCGCGAATGAGTTCACGGAAGCGACCGGCGATCTCTACTTGAGCGCGCTCGTCGAGCTCGGACTCATTCTGTTTCTCGTAACGTTCGTGGTGAATGGCATCGCCAGGATCATGGTTTGGAATGTCACTCGAAACACGGGTGGAGTTGGCAGGGCCGCGTGATGAACTCAAACGCCGATCGATTGCGTCGCACGAGGAGCGGGCTGATGACCAGCCTGACTGCGCTGTGCACGCTGCTGGCCGTGAGCGCGCTGCTGATCATTCTTTCTTACATTGCGTGGCGCGGGATAGGTTCGCTCAGTTTTCAATTTCTGACTGACAGTCCGAAGCCTGTCGGCGAAGGCGGTGGAATCGGCAATGCGATTCTTGGCTCTTTAGTGTTGCTTTTGATCTCTTCGGTGATTGGGTTGCCGCTGGGAATTTGTGTGGGGATTTACTTGTCGGAAATCGGCGCCGGACGACTCGCGGGAGTCGTGCGTTTTATCGTCGACACGCTGACGGGTATTCCGTCGATCGTCACCGGAGTTTTTGTTTATGCGGTTCTGGTGTTGCCGATGAAACATTTTTCGGCGTTGGCGGGTGGAGTGGCACTCGCGCTCATCATGATTCCGATCGTGGCGCGCACGACTGAAGAGATGTTGAAGCTCGTGCCGCACAGTTTGCGCGAAGGCGCGCTCGCGCTCGGCGCGCCGCAATGGCGTGTGACGATGGGCGTGATCATCCCGGCGGCCGCGCCGGGCATTGCCACGGGAGCGATGCTGGCGATCGCGCGTGTCTCAGGAGAAACGGCGCCGTTGTTGTTTACCGCTTTCGGCAGCCGGTTTTTTAACACTTCGCTCAACGAGCCGATCGCCTCGCTCACGGTGCAGATTTACAACTACGCGCTTTCGCCGTACGACGAGTGGCACGCGCAGGCCTGGGCGGCAACACTCGTGCTGATGACACTGGTGCTCGGTATCAACATCATCGTTCGACTCGTAACTCGGAAACGCTTTTAACCACGGATGACACTGACTTTAAATCGAGATTTAAATCGGGATCTAAGATCCGCGCCATCCGTGGTTAAGACGAAGGTGGCGGTGCGCAACCTCGACTTCTTTTACGGTCGCGTGCAGGCGCTTCATAACATCTCAATCGAGATACCCGAACGCATCGTGATGGCGTTCATTGGACCATCAGGCTGCGGTAAGTCGACTTTCCTCCGCACGCTCAATCGCATGAACGACGTGATTCCCGGGACTCGCGTGAGTGGTCACGTCTCGATCGATGACCATGACATCTACGCGCCGGGAACGGACGTGGTCGAGTTGCGGCGCCGGGTTGGAATGGTGTTTCAGAAGTCAAATCCGTTTCCGAAGTCGATCTTCGACAACGTCGCGTATGGTTTGCGAATAAACCGCGTGACGCGCAGTAGTTCCGAACTGGCGGACCGCGTCGAAGAGGCACTCAAGGACGCGGCGCTGTGGAATGAAGTTAAAGATCGGTTGAAGACGTCGGCGTTGAGTCTTTCCGGCGGGCAGCAGCAGCGTTTGTGCATCGCGCGCGCACTCGCGATTCGTCCGGAAGTACTTTTGATGGATGAACCCGCTTCGGCACTCGATCCTATCGCAACCTCAAAGATCGAAGAGTTGATCTTCGATTTGAAAAAGCAGTACACGATCGTGATCGTGACGCACAACATGCAGCAGGCCGCGCGCGTCTCCGACACGACTGCCTTCTTCCTGCTCGGCAAGTTGATCGAAGTAAACGCGACTGAGAAGATGTTCACGGCCCCCAATGAAAAACTGACCGAAGACTACATCACGGGAAGATTTGGATAGAAATGGATCTACATCGTCATCTTGACGACGAACTGAGTTCACTGCGCGACCGCGTTCTCCTGCTTGGGGGCGAGGCGGAACAGGCGCTCGAGCGCGCCATGTTTTCGCTGAACGAGCGGTATAGCGACGTCGCGCGCCAAGTGCTCGATCACGACGATCAAGTCGATCGTCTCGAGGTGGAGATCGATCGCCAGTGCATCGACATCATCGCGCTGCGTCAGCCTGCAGCTCGCGATCTGCGCTTCGTCATCTCGGTGGCGAAGATGGCGCCTGTGTTGGAACGCATCGCGGACCACGCTTGCAACATCGCCCGCACAGCCATCGATCTAAACAACGAACCCGAGCTCAAGTCAGTGCTCGACCTGAGTCGCATGGCCGAGCATGCCTTGAGCATGTTGCGCGCCTCCCTCGACGCTTTCACTTCGAGCGACGCGATTGCTGCTCGAGAAATCATTCAGAGCGACAGCGAGATCAACGACCTGTACAACCACACGTTTCATCGGCTGATTGAGTTGATGGTGACTGAGCCGGCTACCGCGACTCGCGATGCGCGCTTGTTGTTCGTCGCCAAGCACCTGGAACGAATCGGCGACTACGTCACTGACATCTGCGAGCTCACCGTCTACATGGCGGAGGCCGCGTTTATCAAACACAGTATCAAGTCATGAACCGTCCAATCCTGATCGTCGAGGACGATGCCGACATCGCCGAGAGTTTGAAGTACAACCTCGAACGTGAGGGATTGGCCGCGATAACGGCTCCGACCGGTGAAGCCGGGCTGGCCGCGGCTTTGAACGAACGCGAATCGCCGCGACTCATTATCCTCGATCTCATGTTGCCGGGAATGAGCGGCATCGAGTTGTGCCGGCGCTTGCGTCGCGAGCCTGCGACGAGACGCACTCCTATCATCATGCTCACCGCGAAAGCGTCGGAATCAGATCGTGTGACCGGACTGGACCTCGGCGCCGATGATTACATTACGAAACCGTTTTCAGTGCGCGAGCTGCTCGCTCGTGTGCGCGCAGTTATGCGTCGCGCAGACGAAACGATGGGGAAGACGTATGAAGACGATCACTTACAGATTGATTTCGACGATATCCGCGTGGCGTGCGATGGTGTGAAGATCAAACTCACGAACAAGGAGTTTACGCTGCTCTCGGTGCTGGCGAGGAGCGCCGATCGCGTCGTGACGCGCCAGCAGTTGCTGGATAGTGTTTGGGGTTACAGTTACTATGGCGATGCACGCACGCTCGACGTTCACATTCGCCGCTTGCGACAGAAGCTCGATAAATGCGGCGATTGCATCGAGACGGTTGTGGGTGTTGGGTATCGTTTCGTAGGTTGCAGTAATTAAGCCGCGGATGAACGCAGATGACGCAGATCGTGGTCGTTTTAGGCAGCCTGGTGTTATTGGGTGCCGCCGTCTGGTTAGTGCTGGCCCGCCGGAAATCCTCAAGCGCCTCTTCCCTCGAACAGCTCGATCAGAATAACTCTCCGGAAACCCTCGAGGTCCGTTCGTTGTTAGAAGCGACGTTGAGTGGCATGCGCGAAGGTCTGTTGGTTGTCGACAAAGACATGCGCGTTGTGGCCTCGAACGCTGCCGCACACAGCCTGTTCCCTTCAGTGCCGGCGCTGAAATCGCAACGCCTGACGGAGCTGACGCGCAATCCCGCGATCTACAGCGCGTTCCTCGATGGTCTGAAAGGAATCGAACGCAGCGACATCAAAGTTGAAACACATGACCCACGGCGACAGGTGTTTGATCTTCGTGTCGTTCCAATCGGCGTTACAAACGGAGACGGCGCACAGGGAGCACTCGGCGTTTTCTTCGACATCACACGCACCGAACGCCTCGAATCCATCCGACAGGAATTCCTTTCGAACGTCTCACACGAGCTGCGCACTCCGCTCACTTCGATCCTCGCGTTTGTCGAGACTCTCGAGACCGGCGCGACTGACGATCCGGAAAGCTGCCAACGCTTCCTTTCGATCATTCGCAAGAACGCTTCACGTATGCAGGGTCTCATCGACGACATTCTCGAGTTGACCGCAATCGAAGGCGGCAACGTGCAACTCAGGGCCACGCCCGTCGAGTTACACACGCTGGTCGACGATGTGTGCACGTCGTTAGCGGCGAAAGCTTCGGCGCACGATGTCAGTCTGAAGAATGAAGTCGCGCCTGAAGTCGTCGTGCATGCAGACGTGCGCCGGCTCGAGCAGATGCTCACGAATCTCGTGGACAACGCGATCAAGTTTAGTCGTGAGCACGGCGCGGTCGCGATCTCTTACGAATCCGGCGAGCGCGACAAGATTCTGGTCCGGGATAATGGCGAGGGAATTCCGGCGCAGCATCTTGAGCGACTATTCGAACGTTTCTATCGCGTCGATCGCGCGCGGTCGCGCGAGATGGGCGGCACCGGACTCGGCCTCGCGATCGTGAAGCACCTGGCGCTGCTGCACGGTGGCGAGGTGACGGTCACGTCCGAACTCGGCAAAGGCAGCACCTTCACCATCCACCTCCCCAAAAGCCACGGATTACACGGATGAAAAACATTGTTGTCAACCGCCCGGACGGTTTGCAATAATGCCCGCAGAGGCCCTACCTCAATCTCGTCCCCGACAGCCCCGGTTACTCACCAGTTTTGCTTAACCGACAGACTAGCGTCTGGGGGGATCAAACATGAGAATCCGGCGATATTCACGGTCAGTCGTGGCTTCCGTGACTAATTTCGGAGCCACTCTCTTCAAAGTCGTGTTCACAAGCTTCGTGCTCGGCATGATTGTAGTCTCGGTGATGCACTACATGGGCGTCCCAGTGCCCAGCGCCAATGACCTGCTTCGAGGAGTATCGAGACTGGCGCACGTCTTTTCGTAATCAGCCACAAAGAGGCACAAAAAGCACAAAACATTTCAGACAAGCCATTGGTGTTTTTGCTTCTGTCGCCGATCAAAAAGTGAACACTAACTGTTGCTGCGTGCGATAAGTGCGTGGGGCGAAGTCGCCGAGAGGCACGAAGAAATTCGGATACTGCCCACTGCGTCGCAACGAATTCTGCAGGAAGAACAAGCTCTGGAAAGTCACTTTTCGACTGATGCCGTACTCGAAACGAAAATGGCTCGTGCGGATGTTCACGCCGCTGTTCGTTCCGAGATCGTCGTCAGTCAGTTGCGAGATCAACGCGTTCGCACCTTTGATCGTGAAGAGGTAAAGAAACGAGGTGTCACCGCGTTTGGTGATTCTTCCGACTTGCAGTGCGGCGAGCATCGCGTCGCGCTCATTCAAACCGGTCGCCACGTTGCGCGCGAGTTGCACGTTGAACGTCACCGGGTAGGCATGATCGCCTCGCGTAAAACCGGCGTAGTTCAGCCGGTACGTCAAACGCGCGACCTGGAACCCGGGCGCGGTGAACATGGCGCCGCCCGGAGTCGTCGTCGCGGTGCCCGTTCCGGGAAGCGGCCCGGAGAGAGCGATACCAAGCCCCGGCTGAACGAGTAGGACCAAACCTTCGGCAGTCGAGCCAAGCTGAATGTGATTGGGGTGGCGGTAGAGTTGAATGTCCGCGCCGATCTGACTGTTCCATCGCTTGTTGAATGTTTGGTTTGCCAGCAGTCCCTGATGGAAGAGACTCGCGGATCTTCCGGTCGTGCCGACGATATCGCCGGCCCGCGCGAGCGGACTGTTGGGCGCTATGACAGCAACGTTTGGAGTCGAAAGAATGTATTGACCGGCGCGCAGTTCGAGACTCGAGAGGTAAGCGCCGTTCGGTTTGAATGACGCAACGTATTTTTCGTTGAAGCCGTTGAAGCGAAGGTCGTCGTCGAACAGGAAGCGCGAGTTGTCCGCAAAGATGTCCTGAAGACGCCCGGCCTGAAGTTGGACTGACTTAGAGGGTCGATACTCGATCCACGCTTCACTCAGCGAAATAGGCGCGCGCGTCGTGAGGGAGGTGAAGTCCTGATTAGTTGAGAGACCATTGTTCAGCGGCCCGGTGGCAAGCTGGCCGTGAAAGCTGAGATTCGGATGAATGTCTGTATCGAAGTTCAGTCGCAGACGATAGCGTGCGCGTGCGTTTTGGAGGTGTTCGAGTGGCGGATCCGGAGGTTCGGTTGCGCGCCGGAAGGTACCATCGAAGCGCACGCGAAAGTCGCCGCTGAATCGCACCGGGCCGATTTTCAAAGCCTGGCCCTCCACTTTCGCGAGGCGTTGTTCGACGCTTGGTGTTTGCGGTTCGGCTGGCGCGGCAGCGACTGTCGCTGGCGTTTCAGTTTCTTTCGCGGTTACGGCTGCGGAAGTTTTTTCGGCCGAGAGTTTCTCGATTAGCGCCTGGATTGTTTGTTGCTGCTCGAGGAGGATCTTTTGCAACTGATCCAGTTTAGAGTTTTGACGTTCCAACTCGCTTTCGAGCACGCGCACGCGTTCCGCGACGTTCGGATCCGGCGAGTCAGACGGCGGCCTGGTGGACAACTCCTGTGCGGCTGCGGACGCCAGCATCAATGCCAGAAGCGATAGTGTTGATAGTATTCGAGTGCTAATCGAGAGGGTCATGATCGTAGGTCCTCGTTGAAATGTTGGCTTGCCGAGCC
>DASSEB010000024.1:0-9493 GCA_035696765.1 Pyrinomonadaceae bacterium
CGATCTTCCTGATGTTGCGACACTCCGGATAACCAGTGCAGCCGAGGAATGGTCCAAAGCGTCCACGCTTCAACTGCATGGCCTTGCCACACAGCTCACAACTCTCCGGCTCGGCCTCTTCCCCAGCCGCCTGTGGTTCGGCAGAGTTGCCGTCGGAACTTGCCGCGGCCGGTTCCGCATCGCGTGTCGCTTCGCAGTTCAGACATTTTAGATACGGACCGAAGCGTCCCCACTTCTGGACCATGCCCGGAGTATTGCACTTCAGACACACCTCTTCGGTCGGCACGCTGGTCTCTTTTATGTCTTTGATGTACGTCTGAAACTGTTTGAGGTCACCTTCAAACTTGTCGTAGAACTCGCGCAGGGCCTTGGTCCAACGGATCTTTCCTTCCTCGATCTCGTCGAGCTCTTCTTCCATGCGCGCGGTGTAACTCTCGTTGAAAAGATCGTCGAAGCCGCCGTCGATCAGCAGATCGTTGACCGTCTTCCCGAGCGCTGTCGGATGAAAGCGTCCCTGGAGTTTTTCGACGTATTCGCGCTCCTGAATCGTCGACATGATCGCGGCGTAAGTTGACGGTCGACCGATGCCCTTTTCCTCGAGTGCCTTGACGAGAGTCGCTTCCGTGTAACGCGGCGGCGGCTCGGTGAAATGCTGTTCGGGCGTAATCGAGTTCAGTTTCAGCGTCTCGCCCTTTTCGACGAGCGGCAGACTACGTTCGGCTTCGTCGTCTTCTTCAGTCTTCTCGTCGCGGCCTTCCTGGTAGATCTTCAGGAAGCCGTCAAACTTCTGCACGGAACCCGTAGCGCGAAAGATGAACCGGCCCGCCTGAATATCAATCGTCGTCTGATCGAAGACGGCCGGCATCATCTGTGAAGCGACGAAGCGCTGCCAGATCAGTCGATACAATTTCAATTCTTCCGGCTTGAGATACTGCGCCAGCGAGTCCGGCGTGCGCGAGACTTCAGTCGGCCGGATCGCTTCGTGCGCGTCCTGCGCGTCCTTCTTCGAGCGATAGTAAACAGCCTTCTCCGGAAGATAGTTCGCGCCGTACTGCCGATCGATGTAATCGCGAACCTCACCCAGCGCGGCGTCCGAAACGCGCGTGGAGTCGGTGCGCATATAGGTGATCAGACCGACAGAACCTTCCGCCCCGAGTTCAACGCCTTCGTAGAGTTTCTGGGCGAGCATCATCGTCTTCTTCACTGCAAAGCCCAGTTTGCGCGAGGCTTCCTGTTGGAGTTTTGAAGTGATGAACGGCGGAACGGGATTGCGCTTTCGCTCCTTCGTCGTGACGTCGCCGACGACGAACGACTGTTGCTGAGCTTCGGCGACGATCTCGTCCGCTTTCGCCTGCTCGTTAATAAGGATCTCGTTCTTCTTGAGTTCCTGATCGAAACCGCTGGTCTTGACTGTCTGCTCGTCGATCTTGAATAGACGCGCATCGAACGCAGGCGGAAGTTTCGCACTCAGGTTTGCGCCGATCGTCCAATACTCGGTTTTAATAAACTGCTCGATCTCGCGCTCACGCTCGACGACCATCCGCAACGCCACCGACTGCACGCGTCCGGCGCTCAACCTGCCGCCGATCGTGCGGCACAGTAACGGCGACACTTTGTAACCAACTAAACGATCGAGTACACGCCGCGCCTGTTGTGCATCGACGAGGTTCTCGTCGATCTGTCGTGGATGTTCGAAAGCAGCATTGACGGCGCGCTTCGTGATCTCATTGAACATCACGCGAAACGCAGGCTTGGCCGGCCTCTTCGGAACGATCTCTTCGGCCAGGTGCTGGCAGATTGCTTCGCCTTCGCGATCGGGGTCGGCGGCGAGATAAATCGCGTCGGCTTCTTTCGCGGCTTTCTTGAGTTCGGCAACGATCTTCTTGTTGTTTCGTTTCTTCGAATCGGGGATCAGTTCGTAGGTCGGTTCGAAATTATGTTCGACGTCAACGCCGAGACCTTTCGAAGGCAGATCTTTGATGTGGCCTATCGAGGCCTTAACCAGATAGTCCTTACCTAAATACTTGTTTATGGTTTTCGCCTTCGCCGGCGATTCAACGATTACTAAATTTTTTGCCATCTTTTAATTTGTTTTTTGTACTTAGTGCTTTGTTCTTTGTGCTTGCACCCTGCTCCAACTACACAAAGTACCGAGTACTAAGCACAACGAACTAAAGCCGCCTTACAAAACATCTACCCGGCAGCGCACGCACCAACTCACGTACCTCCAACGACAGTAACGCAGCCGTCAACTCCGGAATGGGTAAGTTACTTTTTTCAAAAAGCCAATCAACGTGTGCGGGGCTATCGGGTGTCAACAACTTGAACACCGAAGTCTCCGCCGACGAAAGCCCCTCAGGAACAAACGACAAACGATCCGTGATCGTCTTCTTCTGTTCCCCAAATGGCGGCGGCAACAGCTTCGCAGCGATTTGCGGTGGCAATTCGGTGGCCACGTCCTGCCATTGCTGCACGAGTTTCGCTCCCGCGCCTTTGATCAGGTAATTCGTACCAAACGAATTTCGTGAAGTGATGTTGCCTGGAACGGCAAACACCTCGCGATTCTGTTCCATTGCCAGGCGCGCGGTTATCAAAGAGCCCGAATTCTCAGCCGCTTCCACTATTACCACGCCGAGACTCAGCCCGCTAATGATGCGGTTGCGGTACGGAAAGTTTTCCGAGACCGGCGGCGTGCCCAGCGGGAACTGGCTGACCAATGCCCCACCGCGATCGAGTATTTCGGCCGCTAACTTCTTGTGATCGCGTGGATAAACCTCGTCGATACCCGTCCCGAGAACGGCGACTGTTCGCCCGCCGGCGTCGAGTGCGCCGCGATGCGCGGCTGCATCAATTCCACGCGCAAAGCCCGAAATAACGGTCACTCCGCGCTGCGCCAGGTCGCGGGCCAGCATGATTGCCGAGTTCTGACCGTAGGTCGAACACCTACGTGACCCTACCACACCAATGCATGGTTGATCCAAACACTCTGACCAGGCGCCTTTAACGTAAAGGACAATAGGCGGGTCGTAAATCTCGCGTAAGGATGGGGGATAAACCCCGTCGTCCAGCAAAAGGATGTCGCCGCCGAGTTTCTTGACGGCCGTGATTTCAGCTTCAGCGCGGGACTGCAGGTCGCGAGCAATGATGCTGTCGACGGCTTCCGGCGCCAGTCGCAACCGTTCGAGCTCGGCTCGAGTTGCGCGATAAACGGCTTCGGCAGAACCGAAGCGCTCCAGGAGTTTGGCAGCGGCGCGAGGTCCGATGCCGGGTGCCATATTGAGTTCAACCCAATCTCTGATCATGTGAGGAAATTCCTTGTAAAAGAGCTGTAAAAGCCTTCCAAATGGACTGGCGGAGGCGTGTAGGAATCGAACCTACCTGAGCCCGTTCTCACGGTCTCACTAACGGTTTTGAAGACCGCGCCGTTCACCAGAACAGATTCGCCTCCACGGTGGAGGGCCCCATGTTCGGAAGCTCCAAACCCTACGCGCCGAGAGGCTGGGCTGTCAAGTTGTAGCTCTCTACTTCAAGTGAAGCAAGTTCGCGATGTTATCATTCTAGGCCGTGAAGTTCCCGAGCCGAAAGGGCGTTTGATGTACGCCTAGACTGCATTTGACCTCGGTTACGATCTCACCTAATATTCGAACGAACGTTCGAACCGGAATCTTGTTAATCATGGCAAATTATGACAATCCTGTCCCTGTAGTCGTCTTCCAAACGTCGCCCGCCAAGTACAAACATTGGAGGCTGGAGATCTCGGGGGCGGTAGCGACGCTCTCGATGGACGTCCAGGAGGACGAGACGCTCGCCGACGGATACAAACTCAAGCTCAACTCGTACGATCTCGGGGTTGACATCGAGCTGGCCGACGCCGTCCAGCGCATCCGCTTCGAACACCCTGAAGTCCGCGCGGTCGTGATCACGAGTCTGAAGCCGCGGATCTTCTGCGCCGGTGCAAACATCTACATGCTCGGCACGTCGTCACATGCTTTCAAAGTCAACTTCTGCAAATTCACGAACGAGACTCGCTGCGCGATCGAAGACGATTCGAAACACTCCGGCCGCCGCTACATCGCGGCACTGAACGGCACCGCTTCGGGCGGCGGCTACGAGCTGGCAATCGCCTGCGACGAGATCTATCTCGTCGACGACGGTAACTCCGCTGTTTCGCTTCCTGAAGTTCCGCTGCTGGGTGTGTTGCCCGGAACCGGCGGTCTTACTCGACTCGTCGACAAGAGAAAGGTGCGCCGCGACCGCGCGGATGTTTTCTCGACGTTGGCCGAAGGCCTGAAAGGAAAACGTGCGAAGGAGTGGGGACTGATCGACGGCTACTTCCCCACCAGCAAGTTCCAGGAATCCATCGATGCGCGAGTAAAGCAACTCGCAGACGCGGAGCAGGCGCCTGTGTCGGGAATCAAACTCACACCGCTACAATTTGAATCAACCGACAACACGCGAAACTACAAATACGTAAAGCTCACGCTTCATCGCGAACAGCGTTACGCAGACTTGACCGTGCACGGACCCGACGGCCCACAGCCCACCACGCCAGAAGAGATTCACGAACTCGGCGATGCGTACTGGCCGTTGCAAGCGTATCGCGAGCTCGACGATGCCCTCCTGCACCTGCGCGTGAATGAACCGTTGACCGGCCTCGTCTGCCTGCGCACGAAAGGCGAAATCGAAAACGTGCTTGCAGTGGACCAGACATTAACCGGGAACCGCGATCATTGGCTGGTACGGGAGATATTGCTGCATATGTCGCGCGTGCTGCGACGCCTCGATCTCACCGCGAAGAGTTTCTTTGCCATCGTCGAGCCGGGAAGTTGTTTTGCCGGAAACCTGCTCGAATTGCTGCTCGCTTCCGATCGCAGTTACATGCTCCAGGATTCAGACGCGTCGCTCGCCGTTTCGGAGTTGAACGCCGGCGCCTTCCCGATGAGCAATGGGCTGACACGGTTGCAATCGCGTTTCCTCGCCGAACCCGAAAAGCTCGACGAAGTATTAGGCAACAAGAAGACTCTCGACACGGAAGAAGCAGAAGATCTCGGACTCATCACTTTTGCGCCCGACGATCTCGATTGGGAAGACGAGATCCGTGTCGCGATCGAAGAGCGCACATCGTTGTCACCCGATGCGTTGACCGGCATGGAAGCGTCGCTACGTTTCGCTGGTCCGGAAACGATGGATACAAAAATTTATGGCCGCTTGACCGCGTGGCAGAATTGGATCTTCCAACGCCCGAACGCGGTCGGCGAGAAGGGCGCGTTGACCAACTATGGCAAGCCAACGCAGGCGGAGTTTGATTACAAAAGAACATGAGCCACAAAGAGGCACAAAAGGCACATAAACAGGTGATGGGTTCAAATCAGTTCTGATACCAAACTACATTTTGTGATTTTTGTGCCTTTTTGTGGCTAATCTGCTCTTGAGGCGAAGATGAACTTATACGATCGCATTCCTAACAACGTAAATCTCTCCGAGGACAAGAAGCTCCAGCGGGCGCTCGAGAAGTGGCTGCCAAACTATCTCGACTGGTGGCGCGAGATGGGACCTGAAGGCTTCCAGGAAAAGGATGTGTGGCTGCGCACCGCCATCGACGTCGGCTCCGATGGATGGGCGCACTTCGATTACGTGAAGATGCCCGAATACCGTTGGGGCATCTTTCTCGAACCACCTCAGCCCGATGCGAAAGTCGGCTTCGGCGATAACTACGGACGCCCTGCTTACCAGGAAGTGCCGGGCGAGTTTCGCAACGCATTGCGCCGGATAATCGTGACGCAAGGCGACACCGAACCCGCGTCAGTCGAACAGCAACGACAACTCGGCAAGACCTGTCCTTCTCTTTACGATCTGCGCAACCTGTTTCAGGTGAACGTCGAAGAAGGCCGCCACTTGTGGGCCATGGTCTACCTGCTGCACGGCTACTTCGGTCGTGACGGCCGCGACGAAGCCGACGAACTTCTCGAACGACGCAGTGGCAATCCCGACAAACCACGCATTCTCGAAGCGTTCAATCAGCCTTGCGACGACTGGCTCAACTTCTTCGCGTTCACGATGTTTACCGATCGCGACGGCAAGTATCAGCTCTCGGCGCTCGCGGAATCGGGCTTCGAACCGCTCGCTCGCACGTGTCAATTCATGCTCACGGAAGAGGCGCACCACATGTTCGTCGGCGACACAGGACTCGGTCGCGTGGTGAGGCGCACGGCGCAGCTAATGAAGCAGGGCGACGTGCGCGAACTCGGCGGCATTCCGCTCGACATCATTCAGAAGTACATCAACTTCTGGTTCAGTTACTCGCTCGATCTTTTTGGTGGCGAGATCAGTTCCAACTCCGCCGACTTCTTCGCCGCGGGTTTGAAAGGCCGTTACAAAGAACGCGACCAATACACCGAACACACGGCAGCAAATCAGACGTTCACGATGTCAGTCGTTGAAGATGGTGAACTGAAGACGCGAGAAGTGCCGCTGCGAAATGCTTTGAACGAGGTGCTGCGTGGCGAGTATGTGAAAGACTGTGAGAAGGGCCTCGCGCGCTGGAACAAAGTGCTTGCGGATGAAGGCGCGAGTGAACGTCTCTATCTGCCAAACCCGCGTTTCCACCGTCACGTCGGCGAATTCGCGGGACACACATTTGATCTGCAAGGCAATGTGATCTCGCGCGAGGAGTTTGAGCGGCGCAAGGCGGAGTGGCTGCCGACGATGGAGGATCGTGAGTACGTACGCAGTCTCATGCATCCGGTATTCGAGCCGGGCAAGATTGCCAACTGGATCGCTCCACCGGCTGCCGGGATCAAAGGCAAACCCTTCGAGTTCGAATACGTCAGACTTTGAAGAAGATCCGTCAAAAATCCGTGTTCATCCGTGGCTAAGTCATACGATCAAAAACTCGAATTCATCCTGCGCACGTCGGCGCGCATCTTTGCCGAGAAGAGTTATCACTCGACATCGATGCGCGACATCTCGCGCGCAACGAACATCAGCCTCGCGGGCCTCTATCACTACTGCAAGTCGAAAGAAGAGCTGCTGTTTTTGATCCAGGACAATTGCTTCGGTCGTGTCCTCGAACGTTTGGAACAACGGCTTCTTGAAGTTGATGATCCGGTCGCCAAACTCGGCATCTTCATCGAAAACCATCTTTCATTCTTCGCCGCAAACATGTCGGAGATGAAAGTGCTCTCGCACGAAGCAGAATCACTGCGCGGCGATTTGTACGCGCACGTCTCAACGCGCAAAGACAAGTACACTCAAATTGCGCGACAGATCCTGCGTGAGGTACAGCAGACGCAGCAAAGCGAGGATCCCATCGACTTGACGATTGCGACATACGCACTGTTCGGGATGATGAATTGGATCTATAACTGGTACGATCCGCACGGCAAACTAAACGTTTCGGATCTGGCGGGCAATGTTATGAAATTGTTCTTGAATGGGTTCGTGCCGAATGGTATGTGTCATGGATTGCCGTTAAGGTCTGAAAGCCCGAGCGTCTGGAACCACGGATAACACGGATGGAAAAACTCGATTACGAAGTGAAGGACGGGATCGCGACGATCACGCTCAACGATCCGCCGGCGAATACCTACAGCTACGAGATGATGCAACAGCTCGACCGCGCGGTCCTCGATGCGCGGATGGATGACGCGGTTCAAGTCATCGTGATCACCGGTAAGGGTGAGAAGTTCTTCTGCGCGGGCGCGGACATTCAGATGCTTGCGAACGTCACGCCGACTTTCAAGTATTACTTTTGCCTGCACGCGAATGAGACGCTCAACCGTTTGGAACAGACGCCGAAGCTCGTGATCGCCGCAATCAACGGCCACTGCGTCGGCGGTGGTTTGGAAGTCGCGATGGCTGCCGACATTCGCATCGCGCGAAAAGGCGCGGGTAAACTCGGACTGCCTGAAGTGTCGCTGGGAGTGCTTCCGGGGACTGGCGGCACGCAACGTCTCGTACGCATTGTCGGCAAGTCGAAGGCGATTGAGTTGATGGCGACCGGACAGTTGTTCGACTTTGAACGCGGTCTCGAGCTCGGCATTCTCAATCAAATCCTCGAAGCTGAAAATGGCGAACGTTTCGCCGAGATGGTGCGCGAGTACGCGGTCCAGTTCACTACACCAAACAAAGCCGCGCATGCTGTTGGCCGGATCAAACGCGCGGTCCAAACCGGATCGGAGATCTCGTTTGAACCGGCACTCGCTCTCGAACGCGAGCTTCAGCAGCAACTCTTCCAGTCGGAGGACGCGAAAGAAGGCCTCGACGCTTACGTGAACAAGCGCAAGCCGGAGTTTAAGGGACGATAGATGTACGAACACATTCTAGTCTCGGAAGCTGACTGCATCCTGACGATCACGCTGAATCGTCCGGACAAGCTCAACGCTTTCATCGGCCACATGCGGCGCGATCTCGCCGAAGCGCTCGAACAGGCCGGCAGCGATCGCTCTGTCCGCGTCATCGTGATTACGGGCGCGGGCCGGGCGTTTTGTGCGGGCGGCGATGTCGCGTTTATGGCTGAGTTAATGCAGCGCCGCGACGCGGAAGAGTTTGCGCGTATTCTCGGCGCTGGTCGTCGTGTCATCACGGCAATTCGCCAGATGACGAAACCGGTGATCGCTTCGATCAATGGTCCAGCTTCCGGCGCGGGATGTAATCTCGCTTTGGCGTGTGACCTGCGGATCGCAAGCAACACCGCGACGTTCAGTCAATCGTTCGCGAAAGTCGGGCTTCATCCGGATTGGGGTGGAACCTATTTTCTGCCGCGGCTCGTCACGCCGAACAAGGCCTGCGAGATGTTCTTTCTCGGCGAGTCGATTGACGCCGGGGAAGCAGCACGGCTCGGAATCGTGAATCAAGTCGTCGCACCCGAGGAATTAGAAAGCACGACGCTGCAACTCGCCGAGCGTTTACGAGCGGCTCCTCCGATCGCACTCGCGGCGGCGAAGCACGCGGTCTACATGAGCGAGGCAGCAGACCTCGACGAGATGCTTCGCTACGAGACTGAAGCACAGTTGCGTTGTTTCGAATCCGACGACGGCCACGAAGGCGTCCACGCATTTCTCGAAAAACGCGAACCGAAATTCACCGGACACTAATCCGTTCTCAATACGTGTCATCCGTGGTCAAAACAGCATTGGTAACTGGTGGCGGTCGTGGCATCGGTCGCGCAATCGCCCTCGCCTTCGCACGCGAGGGCATACGGATCGCCGTCGCCGCGCGGACTGCCGAACAGGTGGAACAAGTCGCTCAAGAGATCGGCAACGATGCAATCGCGCTGGTCTGCGATGTCGCTGATCCGCAGAGTGTCGCGAGGATGTTTGAGCGAGTTGGCAACGTAGATATTCTCGTCAACAATGCCGGCATCGCGGAGAGCGCAACACTCGTCAATACAACGGACGAACTGTGGCAGCGCCATCTCGCGATCAATCTCTCCGGCACGTTCTACTGCACGCGTGCTGCACTGCCTGCCATGCTAAAAAAAGGCTGGGGTCGC
>DASSEB010000025.1:0-4015 GCA_035696765.1 Pyrinomonadaceae bacterium
AACGGCTCATGTCGAGTGGCTTAGACAAGGCTGCCCAGACCATCAGCGCGTGCACGTATCCTATTAACGCAACCACCAGGACCATAATGTACAGGTATGTCGATCGGAAGTCGTTGACTTCAAACCGCCTGGGAGAAAGCCACGGCAAAGCGGCAAATAGCAGCACAACCACTACCATTATGCCGGGCATAAGGAACAAATTTTCTCGGCTGCCATAGCGATCAACTCGTCCAAAAAGATTCCAGTGCAACGGAATCTGGCTGGGCAGACGCGGATAGATCAAGAAGGTTGTGAGCCAAGTAGTCGCTATCACGGCTGCGGCGATAAAGAAATATTTGCGGATCATTTGCGCTTACCTCGCTTCTTTGCGGAACGCTCGACCAAGTCCATTACCCACGAAATTGCATCCTGAGCCACGGTTGTGTTGAGGCTATACCAAATTTGCTGTCCGTTGCGCCGGCTGCTAATCAGATCGGCTTCCTTGAGCACCGCGAAGTGGTGTGACATCGAGGGCTTCGACATGTCGAAGCGCTCAGCCAAGTCACCGGCAGTTTTCTCGCCCCGGCTTAGCAGCCGGAGGATTTCGCGTCGCGTCGGATCGGACAGAGCTTTGAAAACTGCGTTCATCTGATTCTATATACGCCAATTCTATAACTATTGTTCAGCACTTGTCTAATTAGACACTGAGCTAATTATGACAGAGAGTCTGGCGACTGCAGCACCATCCGCGCTTGTATTGCATTTCCGGCAATGCTTAAGTTCCAATTTGCACTTTCGGGAATTTAATGGTTCCAAAACACGAATCGTAGACAAGCGAGAGATGCGAAATCTCTGGTTTTGATTGAACTTGCGGCAAGTAATTGGTTCCAGCGGCGGCAAGTAATTGGTTCAAGTCACAGTTGAAAACGATAATTCGCCACTGCGGCTCTTCACGTAAGAAAGCAGGAAGTACAAGCTTGTACGGCTTCGGAGATAGCCACTAGCCGTTTTTGTGACGACAGCACGCGTAGTTGTGGTACTTTACGGTCTCTTTTCATCCTGGGATCGAACACCGGGTCCCACAACAAGGCCGCATCCCTGCCGCAGGTGGAGTCCATTGATAAAGAGAACACAGATTTTTCTCGCTCTCGGTGTGGTCCAATTGTTGTTGGCGGCGCGGCTCTTGCCTATTTTGTTTACCTCAAGAGGAATGCTAACACTGCTGAGTCAGTCGGGTTAGCGGTGAACAAAGCGATCTCCAAACAACAGCAGTCGACAGCAGATCTCCGACTGTTACGCCCAGCTTCATCCAGCTTCACTGCTAAAAGATGGTGCTTGCCGAACAAGCACCGCTCATCGGAGGCGCACTCACAAAGCTTGCCGGCTTTCAGCGACCAGACCAAACACCCAAACCGGCTGAATCGCCTGACTGTGTGCATTACCGCGCCGGGCAGAGCTTTGAATCCCGAAAGAATATCGCATGCCGAAGACTCACCCGACGCTACCGCGTTACGGTGCTGACCCTGTCCAAGTGCCACTTCGTTTTTTGAGGCAAAGCGGCGCCTCGTAGTAAACTCTCGGACGCTTTGCCCAGAAGAAACACCCAGGAGGTTCCCCGCCCGTGAAAACCAAGTTCCGGTTTACTTATGCCATCCTGATTTTCCTCGCTGTGATTGGACTTAACCCGCTCGCAAGCGCAACACAGGACCAGCCAACGATCGCGAAAGACTCCGTCCAGATCACCGCGTTCACGTTCAACGTCTACAAAGGGAATTACGACAATTGGAGCTGGGTGCCGCTGATGAAGTTTCGCGTGAACGGCCCAATTGCGAGCGGCAGTCAACTCTACGTGGAATACACCCTCCCAACCGGCCCGTGGGTGAAGTTTGACTGCGATACAAACAACATTGAAAAGGGCTACTGGTGGAAGACCGAATGTGGCGGCCGCCAGATTCCGGAAGACAAGGGCAGCCTTTACACAGGCCCCGTGAACTTCACGATCAAGATGCGGAACGAACTCGCCGGCACCGACTCAACGCTCTTTAGCGGCAAAATGAAAGTCGCAAAAGCTCATTCAAACGAAGTTGGACCAAAGGCCGCGAACAAGTGGGTCTATTTCGTGGACCATGACTGGAACCTGCCGATCGGATACGTTTACCTGACGCCGAGTGACGTGCACGGTTGGAAGCTGCCCGATTTTCACGTTGCGTTCTGGGTGCGAGGTGAGGCAGTGCGATTCGATCCGCACCTGTTCTATCAAGGCAAAGAAGTCGGGAAACAATTCATGGACGGAATGGAAGTCGGCAAGGCTGGTTGTGAGGCGGAGGTCGAGAACAACACGACTCACTACGTCGAGGACTCCATGCCGCAAAAAGCGAAATGGGCGCGCGTCGAGTGCGACTTTCCAAACATCAAAGGCAGCAACAAGACGGATGACGACACCACGAAAAGTATCTTTACCCTCGCCGCTAATCCCGGTGAGTACGAAGTGAAGGTGCTTTGGAACAACAAGCTCGCGCGTTCGCTGAAGTTCACCGTGCAGCCTGGTGGAAAATTTGACAACGGCATCGCCAGCAGCAACCAGCTTGGCAGCGATCGCGTGATCGTGCCGGTGCAAATCATCGGCGATCAGGATGGCATGTGGAACAAGACCGCGTGGCAGACCGACGCGTTTTATAGCAACCCGCTGAAGGGGTTCACCGCACTGCCATAGCGCGGCTACAAAAATCTTAAGTTCTAAAGCAAAGTTCGGTGTAAAATGCGGCGCATGAAAGATTCGCCGCCGGAACTGCCCGCGCTCTCCTTTAGCGAAGAGATCGCAAACAGCGTCAGTCATGGCCTCGGCCTGCTACTGGCGCTGGTGGCAGCGCCGATTCTGGTGCTTTCCGCGATGCGCGCCGGCAGCTTCCGATTCATCGTCGGCGCGGGCGTGTTTGCCGCAACGATGGTCCTGCTCTACCTCGCTTCGACACTCTATCACTCACTCACTCACGCAGGCGCCAAGCAACTGTTTCGACTGCTCGATCACTGCGCAATCTTTGTCTTGATCGCAGGCACTTACACGCCGTTTAGTTTAGGTGTGTTGCGCGGTCCATGGGGGTGGACGCTGCTTATCATCGTTTGGTCACTGGCGATCGCCGGCATCACGCTCAAAGCGATCAAAGGGACGCATCATTCATGGATATCGATCGCACTATACGTCGTGATGGGCTGGCTGGCCGTCGTCGCCACGAAACCCATCCTGACATTGGTGCCGCTGCCAGGAATTCTTTTGATACTTGCCGGTGGAATTGCTTACACCGGCGGTCTCGCTTTCTTTGCCGCGCAACGACGATACAGCCACTTCATCTGGCACCTGTTCGTGATCGCCGGAACAACCTGTCACTTCTTCGCGGTGCTCTGGTACGCGGCCTAATCTGAAAAGTCAAAATCATTCTTGGACACGGTCAGTACAGGGAGCGGTAGCGACCTGGTCAACGATGGGCGTCAGGAGTCATTGGCAAACATCCAATGCTAATCACTGACCAGGTCGCTACCGCTCCCTGTACTGACTGTGTCCAAGCTCGACGTCCCACTTTTGCGGAAAGCCGTATCTACTTCGACTTGTACTGAAACGTAATCCTCGTCTCCTCATCCAACACCAACGGGCGCACGAACCGATACGACTTACCGCTGCGCGGCACTTCGATTCGCACCGGAAGAACCCCGGCAACTTTGCGCTGCAGGTTGAACACGTTCTGTGACGGCATGTTCAACTGGGCAACTTGTCTTTGCGTTACCGGGCGCTGGATTCTGTTTTCAGTCACCGAGCTGCTGTCAGTGATGGTGACGGTTTCGGTGGCGGCTGCCACCTCCAGCGTCGTTCCTATTCGAGACGCAAGCGATGCCTGCAACTGGAGATCATATTGCGCGACCTTAAAGCCGGGAGACGAGATATCGACCTTGACGGCTCCAGGTTGCATACCGGAAATCACCCAACGGCCTTCGGCGTCAGCCCTCGTGGTTAACCTCGCTCCCGTTTGCGTGTTGGTTACCG
>DASSEB010000026.1:0-20784 GCA_035696765.1 Pyrinomonadaceae bacterium
AGACCAAGCTTCCTGCCCTTCGCGCCGGAGAACGCGCCGGCCTCGTAACCAAACAACTCCGACTCGAGTAACGACTCCTGAAACGCCGCGCAGTTCAAATCTACAAACGAAGCTTCTGCGCGGCTCGATAACCTGTGAATGGCGTGCGCCACGAGCTCTTTGCCCGTTCCCGATTCGCCCGTAATCAACACTGACGCTTCCGAAGGCGCCACGCGTTCGATCAATCGAATCGCCTCTTTCATCACTTCCGAAACCGAAACGATCTCGGGCAGTGCCGACTGTCGCGCGAGCTGTTCTCGCAGTCGCAGATTGTCAACGCGCAGCCTTCGCTTGTCCGCGGCCTGCTTCACGCGAACGTCAAGCTCAGTAATGCTGTAAGGTTTCGTGAGGTAGTCGTAAGCTCCGAGCTTCATCGCCTCGACCGCGGTCTCCACCGTCGCTTGTCCCGTCAACATGATCACTTCCGGCGGATTCGGCCGTTGATAAACCCGTCGCAGCAACTCCATACCGTCGATGCGCGGCATGTTTATGTCACACAACAAAACGTCGACGTTACTCTCTTCAAGACGTCGCAGCGCGGCTTCGCCATCGGGCGCGGCCTGCACGCGGTAACCTAACCGCTCCAATTCCTTTTGCAGGACCAGGCGAAGGTTGGCCTCATCTTCTGCGATCAGAATTCGTGCCTGCTGTTGCTCACTCAAACTGTCTGTTCCTCGCTTAGATTGACTGCGGAAAGGGAGATCGTGAAAGTGGTGCCTGCTCCCACTGTCGACTGCACGTCGAGGGTGCCGCCGTGCTCCGTTAAGATACCATAACATACGGCGAGGCCGAGACCTGTTCCTCTGCCAATTTCTTTCGTCGTGAAGAAGGGTTCGAAGATTTTGGGAAGGTTCTCCGGCGGAATTCCGACGCCGGTATCGCTGACTTCGACCACGACCTTATCGTCTTCGTTTCGTCCTTTAATCGTCAACACGCCGCTGTCGCCCATTGCGTCGAGGGCATTCGTCGCGAGCGCGATCACGGCCTGTTGTAACTGACCGGGATCGCCAGACACCGGAAGCAGATCGTGCGCTATTTCAATGTTGAGTTCGACTGCCGAACTTCGCTTCTGGTGTGAAAGTAAACGCACTGCCGAACGAATGACGTCTGCCAGATTAATCGTGACATGGTCCGCATTGCGCGTGCGGCTGAAATCGAGCAGCCCCATCGTAATGCTCTTGCAACGGAACGCTTCGCTACGAATCAAACCGAGGTATTCGCGCAGGTCTTCGAGAGACGACGACCCATCGAACGCGCCTTCATTAACGCGCGCTTCGAGCGACTCAGCACAAGCGGAAATGGTTGCGAGCGGATTATTGATTTCATGCACTACGCCAGCCGCCAGGCGTCCGACCGCGGCGAGCTTTTCAGCACGCGCGATCGCGCGGTTCGCTTCGACCCGATCCGTGACTTCCTCGCCGACGGTGATGACATGCGTAACTCGTCCGCTATTGTCGGCCCACATCGGGATCTTGCTGATGACCCAGTGCCGGATGCCGCCTTCCGGCGACGGCGTCTCCTGATCGATACGTTCGATCTCGCCGCTCTCGAACACGCGCTCGAATTCTTCCTCCAGCATGTCGCGCGGCTGCCGTGTCAGGACGGCGAAGACGTTCTTGCCCAAAACTGAACCACGCGGGATGCCGAGCTCTCCGAGTTCACGATTGCGGTTCCATGCAACTACTCGATAGTCTCGATCGATTGCGTAAAGCGAGAGCGGCAGGCTGTCGACAATCGCTTCGATAAATCGCTTCTGCCCTTCAATCTCAGCAGTCCGCTTCTCGACTTCTCTCGCGAGACTCAGCGACGTATCGCGCGCAGCTTGATAGAGCGAGCAGATGTGCGCCGCGAGCGACGTCTGTTGCGCAGCAGCATCGATCAAACGCCTCTCGGTTTCACCACATTCATCACGACGATCGAACGCAACGATCAGCGCGCCCTTGGCGCGGCCCGCGAAGCGAAATGGCGCGACGTATTCGGTGACGTGAATATCGTCGTGAAGCAGAAAGGAATCGTTTTCAGTGATCAGCAACGAGTTCGCGGAGTCTGCCGAGCGCAGCCACTTTTGCAGCGACTCGCTGTCGAGTAATGACGGATCGTCGGCAGTACCTTCTCGATCGAAGACACACAACGCGTGTTTGTCGCGGCCGACAGTGACGTACGCGCCGCAAAGCGATGCGTCGAGCGCTTCATACGTGGCGCCGGCAACACGCCGGACCAACTGCTCCGGTTCCAGCGCGCGCAAAAGCCCGCGACCGATGTCCGACAGGAACCTGAGTTCACGGTTACTCCCGATCAGCGCCCACTCGCGTTGCGACGTGCGAACGTGAAGACTGACGCGCGACAGCAGTT
Source organism: Pyrinomonadaceae bacterium (assembly GCA_035696765.1). Lineage (GTDB taxonomy): Bacteria > Acidobacteriota > Blastocatellia > Pyrinomonadales > Pyrinomonadaceae > PSRF01. The sequence goes on from DASSEB010000026.1 coordinate 2,392, forward strand.
CGCCGGGCGTCGAAGGTTTGGTGATGTAGTCGTCAGCGCCCGCCGTGAATGCCTGGACTTTGCGTGTTTCGTCGTCGCTCTCGGAAAGCGCGATAATCGGCAGCTTGCTCGTCGTGGGTTGCGCTCGAAGTAATTTGCAGAGCGCGAGGCCGTCGACGCCCGGCATCTCCAGATCAAGCGCGACGAGATCGCAGCGCACGCCCTTCAGCACACGCAGCGCCGAGCCGGCCTCGTGGGCAGTCACAACACGATATTGTGCCGTCTCGAAGATTTCGCGCAGCCGCTCGCGAGCGGCAGCATCATCGTCGACTATTAGGAGTGTTGCGTTTTGATTTTCGGCGGGAGCAACCATGCTTTCAACCATTTTGATTGAAAGCGATGAGCGAGGACTATGTCAAGATTTTGCGGCGGATTTTACGGATGAACGGCGATCAGAACGGACTGATCCGGGTTAATCCGTGAAGATCTGTGACCCGACTTCACCTGGTACATCTCGTGATCGGCCCCGATGACGAGTTGATCTAACGTCTCTCCGTCAATCCCAAACGTCGCCGTACCGACGCTGATTCCAACACGCGCGAACCGGTTCTTGCCGACTCCAAGCGAGAACTTCGAAACAGCACTTTCAATACGAGCACACAACTCCTCAACCTGCGAACCGACGACTTCCTGCACGAGCGCCACGAACTCATCGCCGCCGTAACGCGCGAGAAAATCGTACTCGCGCAACTGTCCCTGGATGATGTGCGCCACTTCGCGCAGCATCTTGTCGCCGACCTTGTGGCCGTAAGTGTCGTTCACGTTCTTGAACTCATCGAGATCCATCATGACGACCTGGAAAGTGCGATCTGTGCGGCGCGCGCGTGCAGCCTCTTCTTCGAAACGCAAACCGAGATAGCGCGCATTCGGCAAGCTCGTGAGCGGATCAGTCAACGCGTTCGACTCCGCTTCGGCGTGCTGCATCGCATTTCCGAGTGCGTCTGACGCGAGACGTGTAACTGTCTCCAGCAGTCGCATGTGGTCGTCGGTATATTGCTCGAGCTCAGTCGAGTAAACGGAAAGTGCGCCGAGCAAAACGTCGTCCTTGAAGAGCGGCAACGAAGCCATCGAGCGATACCTGATCCCGGCGTCCGGATTTATGTCCGTGAAATCGAGACTCGGATGAAGCTGGTTAACAGCACGTCGGGTTGCGAGCGCGAAGCCTGTGACTCCCTCGCCGAGTGCGATACACCGTGCAGCCAGCTTCTGGGCGTTCTTGCCCGCGACGTGGCGAGCGGTCGCATAGCCCTTCGACTCGTCATAAAAATAAACGACGCAGGTATCGAACGGAACGACGTGGCCCACCTTGTCGACGAGAATCTCGAGCGTGTGCTCGACGTCAAGAGACGTCCCAAAAGTGCGGGCAATCTCGTATAGGGCATAAACTTCGCGGTGCGCTTTCTTTATCTGATCGTAAGCGATGTAAGACCCACGCTCGCGGGTTTGAATCATGTCGACGTCGCTGAGTTGAATGGGTGGTTCAGTCGAATAGTTGGCAGGCTGGTGTTGCAGGCCCAGGCGTTCAATCTCCGCTTCGAATCGCGGCAGATTCTTGATGAACTGTTCGACCACGTGCGGATCGAAATGAACTCCCGCTCCGCGGAGAAGCAAAGCAGTCGCTTCGTCGAGCGTCATACTGCGCCTGAACGGGCGATCTTCGCGGATTGAATCAAAGCAATCGACAACAGAAATTATGCGCGCCGTAATCGGGATCTGCTCGCCACGCAGCTTGTCAGGATAACCGCGGCCGTCCCACTGTTCGTGATGATGCCTGATGATTGGAATGACGGGATAAGGAAAATCAACACGACCGAGGATCTGCGCTCCCACGACCGTATGGATCTTCATCTTCTCAAACTCAGCCGGCGTCAGTGGCCCAGGCTTGTTCAAAATGTGCGGCGGTACCGCGAGTTTGCCGATGTCGTGTAGTAATGCACCTGCTTTCAGTGCTGCAATTTCATCCGGCGAGAGTCCGAATACTTCGCCCATTCCCGCCGCATAAATCTGAACGCGCCGCACGTGGCAGTGCGTTGTTTGATCTTTCGCGTCGATCGCGGTGGCCAGGGCTTCCGCGGTTGCGAGATGAAGCTGGCTCAGCGCTTCAATTTCATTTGTCTTTGATTGCAAACGTGCTCGCGCGCTGCGATAGATGAGATAAGTTGCGAGTATCGATATCGGAGCGAGAATCAGGTATGGAAGCAGGAAGGTACCGAAGGTTATTTCGAGCGCAAGCGGCACAACGAGCAACGACCAGGAAACCCACAGTTGATTAGTGAGCCACCAATGCGCAAGTGACTCGCGAAGAGAAGCTGCCGGAGACAGAACTGGGAGCAACTCAGTTCCATCTCCGGCGAACCGGGCAAGTGGCAGCCCTTGTTCGAAGAGCTGCCGTGCTGGGTGAGATGTTTCAGTCATAGAACTTTGCGGCTACGGACTCCGTGCGGAGAGCCCGCGAAACCAGAAGGCTTCTGCGCCGCGCCCTCCTATTCTCAACTGGTGTGCCGCTGAAAAAACCGTGCATTCTTATCGATGTTTGCAGGTCGTTTCCATTCTGACGCGTCACATTGAGAACTTCGGTCAAGCTGGTAAACTTAGCCGCGGATTACCGCGGCGAACACATGGCAACAGAAGTAGGGTACATCGATCTGCTGCGCAGAAATCGCAGCTTCCGGCAACTGTGGCTGGGCCAGGTCGTGAGCCAGATGGGCGATTGGTTCGACACCATCGCGCTCTACACGATCATCCTCAAACTTACCGGCTCCGGTCGTGACATCGGACTGCTTCTGGTCGCGCGCTTTGTTCCCAGTTTTTTATTCGGACCGATCTCGGGCGTCGTTGCCGACAGGTTCAGCCGCCAACGAATAATGATCGTGTCTGATCTGCTGCGCGCTCTCGTTGTGCTCGGCTTCCTGTTTGTGCGCCGCGCCGATCAGTTGTGGATCATTTATGTGTTGACTGTTTTCCAACTGGGACTCTCAACTTTCTTCGAGCCGGCGAAGACTGCGGCGATTCCGTCGATCGTCGAAGATCGAGAACTACTTGCCGCTAACGCGATCTCTTCGGTGACGTGGTCCGTGATGCTCACGCTCGGAGCTGCCATAGGCGGGTTCATAACCAGTTGGTTTGGAACTGACGTCGCGTTCATTCTCGACGCAGCCACCTACCTGCTCTCGGCGGCTTTGATCGCCAGTATTCGCGTGACCAAGCGCAGAAAACGTGAACGCCAAAAACTCTCGTTCGGACGGCTGCTCGGAATAACTGAGACCATCGAGGGAATTAAGTACGTAAAGGATCGACCGCGCGTGCTCGCGCTGCTCCTGGTCAAACCCGCCTGGGGATTAGGCGGAGGCATCCTTACTTTGCTGGCCGTTTTTGGCGAACGCATCTTCCCGGTCGGCAAGGACGCGGCCGGTGGAATTGGAGTGCTTTTTGCAGCGCGTGGGATAGGAACGGCGGTCGGTCCGATTGTGGCGCGTCGCGTCTCCGGTGAAGGCCAGCGGCGCATGCAGGTGTCGATCGGGTTGTCGTTTTTGCTCGCCGGCGTGTTTTATATGGCGTTCGGCAGTGCGACGAGTTTTATCTTTGCCCTGGTCGTGCTGGGCATCGCGCATTGCGGAGGTAGTATCCTCTGGGTTTTTTCCACCGTGATACTGCAACGATCGGTGGAAGATGCGTTTCGCGGTCGTGTCTTTGCCGCTGAGTTGGCTTTGCTGACACTGACTATGGCAGCATCGAATTACGCCACCGGTGAACTTCTCGATCGCTTTCGTATTTCTCCTCGTATCGTGACCGTCGGCATCGGGCTGTTTTTTCTGATGCCGGGTCTTGCCTGGTTTTTAACTCAACGTTGGTGGGATCGTGAACAGGACCATGCGAATAAAAGTCGGAGTCATGGGCTCGGCGGCACCCGAGAGTACGCGGCTGGAGACGGGCAGTACCCTGGTCGAGAAAGCTGAGCGACTCGCGCGTGTTATCGCCGGGAAGGACGTCGTACTTCTAACCGGTGCTACGACGGGTATCGTTTACGTCGTCGGAAAGACGGCGCATGACGCAGGCTGTTTTCACATCGGGATCTCGCCGGGAAGTAACGAACACGAGCACGTCGAAGTCTACAAGCTGCCGCTCGACGCGTCCGACGCGATCATCTACACGGGATTTGGCTTGAAAGGACGAAACGTCGTCCTCGTGCGATCGTGCGATATTGTTCTCTTCGTAGCGGGCGCGATGGGCTCGCTCAACGAATTCACGATCGCCCACGATGAGCGAAAAGTTATTGGGTGTCTCAAGGGCACGGGCGGCGTGGCTGACGATGCTGAGTATCTGCTGCAAAAGTTTGGGAAGCGGACTGCAGCGCGTGTGTTTATGAACGAAGATCCGGAACAGTTGCTGACTGATTGCCTGAATAGTTTCAAATCTACTTAACCATGGATATTGTTGCGCGCTTCGCGAGCCGGCCAATCGAGGTTTCCGACTTTGAAAACGAGATCTGGGAGCAGTGTCAGCCGATCAAGATCGAGCACTACTGGTCCGGCGAACGCGCTCGGTCTTCACGTCACGCGGAAGCGAGGATCTGCTGGTCCAGCGAGGCACTGCACGTTCGTTTCGTTTGCGCGCAACAGGAACCGCTAATCGTCTCCGATAATCCGAGAACGACCTCGAAGACTTTAGGTTTGTGGGATCGAGACGTGTGCGAGATCTTTGTCGCGCCGGATCCGGCGAATCCTTCGCGATATTTTGAGTTTAACGCGGCGCCGACGGGTGAGTGGGTTGACCTGGGGATCATGATCACGCCTTCGGGTAGAGAGACTGATTGGGACTTCAGTTCCGGTTTCTCAACGGCCGCCAAACTCGAGGGAGAACGATTGTTCGTAGCAATGAGAATCCCGTGGAGCGAGGCGATTCCAAAGCCCCAAGCGGGAGAAGAGTGGCGTGTTAATTTATTCCGCTGCGTTGGTCCCGAATCACCGGAACGCTACCTCGCCTGGCACCCGACCCGAACTCCCGAGCCGGCTTTCCACGTCCCCGAGGCCTTCGGCTGGCTACGCTTCAAGTAAACTACACACCAAATCCACGTTAAATCTGCGCCTCAAATCCGTCTAATCCGTGGCTCAGCACCTTCGCGATGTATTTCTCAAAACTCATCCGGTCCGCATCGCTCATCTCCAAAATACGCGCGCCGATCAAGTAACCACTATCGTCTTCCAAACTCTCGTACCTGACCGTCGCCACCTTCATCTCCACTGGCCCACTCGGAAGCTGCAGCTTGACGTGTAACTTCCGATCCGCGCCGGCGAGATAGTGTTCCCCGACACGAATCGCGGGCACAATCAACGCCAACCCAGTGCTGCTGATGTCGAGCGTGTGACCGTCGAGCGAAGGAAGACGACGTGCGCCGTTACTGTTTACCCGCGGATCCGACAAACTTAAAGTGAAGGTCAGACGCGCCCGCACACGCTTACAACGACGCCGGTTGCCAATAAAACGGCGCAAACGTGACACGATTCTCCGGGGCAGTTCCGACATCTTTGGACCAGTTGAGGAAGGGCACAGCTTCGGAAAGCGATTGGGGGCGGCCGCAAGGCCATTCTAGAAAACATGATTGCACGGACGCAACACTTTAATTTTTCATCACCAGCGGCTTGCCGCCGGCGTCTCCATTTCGCACTCCGGACGCGTCGAGATAGAACGAAAGGCGGCCCGTGCGGTTGTATTGGGCGGGTTCGGCGGTGGCGTACCACGATTTTCCGTCCGCCGAGCGAACGATCTGAAAGCGATAGCCCGTTGATTCGGTGCTCTCGATGTCCTTGGGGATCAGTCCGGCCGCGATGAGTTCAGCAGTATTGCCGAACTGTCCGTTGTGGCCCTGGCTATAGACGACCTGCGCGAGTGAGATGCGCGTCATCATGTCCTGAACGTCGCTGTGGTGGGCATTGATGCGGGCCTCGAAAAAGAACTTCTTGCCCTCTTTTTTGACGAGTTGCAGGTTCTCCTTGTCGCCCACGATCCAGTTGTTATCGACCTTGATTAGTGAGGCAGGCTCGACCTTTTCTTTTCCGTCGGCGTCGAGCACCTTCACAAAAACGGTCGCTGCATCGCCGCTGATCTGTTCGCCGGTGATATCAACCGTCGCCGGGATCTTTTCGCTTACGGCAACGGCCATTCTTTCGAAGTCCGGCCGCAGCTCTTCATATTCCTGCGCTGAAAGGCCATCGATCGCCGACCGGTAAATCGAGATTCCGAACGCCTCGCGAAACTTCTTCTCGCGCATCATCCGGTAAAACTCGCGCATCGTTTCGGTCGGCGAGCGCTGGGCCTGTGCAAACGTAGATGGCGCCACTCCCAGCACGAGCAGCAATATAACAATCAAGGTACGCATAACTTTCAGTAAATCCGTGGCTCTGATCCGCGTCATCCGTGGTTTAAAACTCATCTCGGCGAACGATCGGACGTGGTTTCAGGACCAACTCTCGTCCCACCAGATACAGCAGTATCGTGAGAATAAGGAACGGGATCATCCCCAACCAGTCTGAATTCGGACCTTCGAAGAAAGGATTATGGGCCGTTGCCCAATGCTCGAAGCCCTGGAGCCAAGTCACAATACTTTCCTTCAAGTTGAGAAACGCGAAGATCACGCCGGCGAGGGTTGCGCCGGCAATGTAACCGGAGGCGAGCAGCACGCCCGGACTCTTGTCAGTCTCGGCCATCATCTGCTCTTCCGTTAAGCGAAGGTTCTCAGGCTTCTTGCGCAGGTATTTATCGACGAGCCAGCGCACGGCACCGCCAACGAAGATGGGCGCCGACGTCGAAATCGGCAGGTATACTCCCACTGCAAAAGCGAGCGACGGGACGCCGCTTAACTCCAGCACGATCGTGATCATTACTCCGAGCAGCACCAGCCCCCACGGAAGTTCCCTGCTCAAGATTCCCTTGATGATGTAAGACATCAACGTCGCCTTGGGTGCCGTAAACTTCGCGACCGTCTGGTTTGTGCCCGGCACTTTGTCGTAAATGCCATTGATACCCGGATCGGCGAGATAAACAGGAACGCCCTGGTCGTTTACTAAATACCGGCCCGCTGGTCCGTATTCAGTGCTCGTCTTGTGCACGACATTGTAGCTATTCGTGTCCAGGCTCGCCTGGCCGCCTTGGAGTCTCTCCTTCTTCGGCTGATCTCCGCTCATAACATACTGATCCGGAGTGAACTTGAAATCCGATGGAAAACTGAAATCCTTCGTCTGCGCGACAGGGACGTAAACACTGCCCGATTGATTCATCGCGAGCAGGATTGGTCCGAGAGCGAGCGCAGAAACCAGCGCACCGACGAGAATCGCGATCTGCTGGTACTTCGGTGTCGAGCCGACGAGGAACCCTGTCTTTAGATCCTGCGACGTCGTGCCGCCGTTGGAAGCAGCGATACAAACGATGCCGCCGATCGAAAGCGCGGTGACGAAGTAAGGCGGAGCGACCCACCCGATGAGGAGAAACACCAGACACGTCAGCAGCAACGTGGCGACAGTCATCCCGGAAATCGGATTCGACGAGGAACCGACTTCACCTGTCAATCGAGATGAGACAGTGACGAAAAGGAAACCAAAGGCAATGATCAGAATCGCGCCGAGTATGTTAAAGCGCAGGTTGAGTTGCGGGACGATCATGATCACAACCATCAAGGCGATGATGCCGCCCAACACAAACTTCATCGACAGATCCTGATCTGTGCGCGGTGCGTTATCCGCGGAGCCCGCTCCCGATCGGCGTAAGTCGGCCAGGCCGCCCTTGAGGCCGCTCCAAATCACGGGTAGTGAACGAAAGAGGCTGATGATTCCGCCTGCTGCCACCGCGCCCGCTCCGATGTAAAGGATGTAGCCCTTCTGAATCTGGGTGACGGTCATGTCCTTGATAAGGTGCGTTGTTTCAGGAGCAAGTGGCGTCACCCAGCCGCCGCCGAAATACTTGATCGCAGGTATCAACACGAGGTAAGCGAGCACGCCGCCGGCGACCATGATCGAAGCGATGCGCGGTCCAATGATGTAACCGACACCCAGCAGAGCGGGATTATTCTCGATTGAGATCGACCCGCCTTCAAACGGCCGGCCGAACACCTTGGCGGGATATTCTTTCCACGTCTTAAATATCTGCTCGACTCCGTAGTAGAGGAAACCAATTCCGAAGCCGCTGATGATCGTCTTGCCGCCCGTGGCCGCCTGGTCCACCACCGCGGTATCACCGGAACCTTCCACCGCAGCTGCGCGAGATTCTTCAGAGGCGCCCGCCTTGAGTACTTCAGCGCAGGCTGTGCCTTCCGGATACTTCAGATAGCCATGTTGAGCAACGATGAGTGCACGGCGCAGCGGAATCATCATCAGGATTCCGAGTAGACCACCGAGCACGGAAACCAGCATCACGCGCGATAATTCGAGATCAAACCCGAGAATCAGAATCGCAGGCATGGTGACGCCGATACCGAAAGCAATCGATTCTCCGGCCGAACCTGCTGTCTGAACGATGTTGTTTTCGAGGATCGTAGCGTCGCGCATCCCCAGCTTTGAAAATACGCGGAAGAGAGTGATGGAGATCACCGCAACGGGAATCGAAGCACTGACCGTCAGTCCCACTTTCAGCACCAGATACAACGACGAGGCGCCAAAAATGATGCCGAGTACCGTGCCCATAATCAGCGGGAGCGGCGTCAGTTCACGCAGTCTTACCCCAGCCGGAATATAAGGTCGAAAAACCGCCAGGTATGGATTATCTGGTTTGTAACCTACCCGGTCCGGGTACTCGTTTGCAGGGATGCTTTCACTGGACATCCGGTTGACCTCCAACAAGTTTTGAACAACGGAGAGAGCGCGGGGAATAGAAAACGCCTTACTTTACACGGGCCACACGCGCGGGGGCAAGCCACAAAAAAGCACAAACAACCGGTGTAACGCCTTTGTGCTTTTTGTGCCTTTCTGTGGCTTTAGATAAACTGCCATCCATGCGTTCTCGACTCGTTTCATTGCTGCTTTTGATGTTGCTACAGGCGGTCGCGGTAGGCCAGACGAAGATTCCGACGCCCGCCGAAGTCCTCGGATTGACTCCCGGTGACGATCGCAAGCTCGCCTCGTGGAGCCAGGTGACCGACTATTTCGAACGGCTCGATCGCGCCAGTGACCGCGTAGTTTTTGAGACGCTCGGCAACACGACGATGGGCAAGCCATTCGTCATGGCCACCATCAGCGCACCGGAAAATCTGGCGCGCCTGGAAGAGTTTAAACAGATCCAGGACCAGCTTGCAGACCCACGCAAGCTGGGTCCCCCAGCCGCACGCGACCGCAAAGCTTTAGAGTTGATCAAGCGTGGCAAGACCATCGTGCTGATCACGTGCGGAATTCACTCGACGGAGGTCGGCTCGTATCTCTCGAGCATGCTGATCGCGCACCGGCTCGCTTCATCGACTGAGCCCGAGATCCAGAAGGTCCTCGCTAACACGATCATTCTTTTAGTTCCCTCGTTAAATCCGGACGGCGTGGACATCGTCAAGGACTGGTACGACAAAACACTCGGCACGCCTTTCGAAGGCACCGATCCGCCCGAGCTCTATCACAAGTACACCGGCCACGATAACAATCGCGATTGGTACGCCTTCACACAAGTCGAAACGCAGCTCACGGTCGACAAGATTCATAACGTCTGGCACCCGCAGATCGTCCACGACATACATCAGCAAGGCGCTTTCGGCTCGCGCCTGTTTCTGCCGCCGTACATGCCGCCGGTTGAGCCAAACGTGCCGAAGCCGATCGTCGCCGGCTACACGGAGTTGGGAAACTGGATGGCCGCCGAGATGCGGGCAAAAGGCTTTCAGGGGATCACTACCAACTCGACGTACGACGCGTGGACTCCCGCGCGCGCGTATTCACACTACCACGGCGGCGTGCGAATTCTTTCCGAAACGGCGTCTGCGAAGATCGCTTCGCCGATGACGTTGAAGTTTGAAGAACTACGTTCACGCGAGGGTTACGATCCGCAGAAAGAGTCGCCGAAGTTTGGGCCACTGTGGCAAGGCGGCGAGTGGCACTTGAGCGACATCACGAAGTACATGACGACAGCCGCGTTTCTCTTGCTGGACCACGCGGCGAAGAATCGCGAACAGTGGTTACGACGCTTTTATGCGATCGGGAAAGATGCCGTGCGCCCGCGCAGGCCGGGTGAGATCTTTGGCTTCCTGATCGAACCGCCGCAAGGCTGCGTTGCGATGATGGATATTCTGCGGAGAGCGGGAGTTGAAATTACCTCGCCGAAAGAAGGCACGAACTTCAAAATCGCCGGGCAGCCGCTTCCCGAAGGGACGAAGCTCGTCCGGATGGACCAGCCTTACGGAGCATTTGCGAAGGCGATGCTGGAAGTGCAACGGTATCCAAACCTGAGAGATGCGTCCGGGCATCCGATTGCACCTTACGACGTAACGGCGCATACGTTACCGCTGCTGATGGGTGTCGTGGTCCACCCGGTCAAAGCGCCTTTCACTTACTCGCGCGCAACCGAACCGGCGGGTGAAGTCGCCGCAGCGCGTGATGCATGCAAGTCAGCGCCGCATTCCGAATTGTTCGCGATTTATCGTTCGTCTGTGCCCAGTCACGATGAGGGTTGGACCAGATGGATTCTTGACTCCAAAGACATCGCTTACGGTGTGCTGACCGACAAAGAGCTTCGTGCCGGCGTTACGATTTATAAGCCGTCGCCGGGCGTCACCGGCAAGTACTACGTGCTCCTGATTCCGGATCAATCAGCGCGTACGCTGCTCGAAGGTTATCGAAAAGGTGCGATGCCGCCTGAGTATACCGGCGGTCTCGGACCTGAAGGCGTGAAGAACTTGCGCGATTTTGTCGAGACTGGCGGTACGCTCGTCTTTCTCAATCGTGCGTCCGATTTTGCGATTCAGCAATTCAAACTGCCGCTGCGCAATGTAGTTGCCGAACTGCCACGAACAGAGTTTTATGTGCCGGGATCGATCCTACGCATCGAGCTCGACACGTCGCATCCGATCGCGAGTGGAATGCCCAAAGAGACGATCGCGTGGGTTGAGGATTCGCCTGTCTTTGAAGTCACTAACGATCCCAGTGCATCTGTGCCGGCCGCGAATGTTCATGTGATCGCGTCGTATCCTGTCGACAAAGATCCGCTGCTCTCCGGCTGGTTGCTGGGCGGCGACCTGATCAAAGGCAAGGCTGCTCTGGTTGAAGTTACGATGGGAAAAGGACGCGTGGTTCTCTTCGGCTTCCGGCCGCAATACCGCGCTCAGTCCGAAGCCACGTATCCCTTGTTCTTCAACGCGCTAAGCTCCAAATAGGGCCACAAAGAGGCACAAAAAGCACAAAATTGCACATTGAACAGCACGCGGAATGTCTTGAACTCTGCGGATTGCATCGACGGTCTGCGAAATCTTTTTTTGAAGTTGAGTAGCACCTACTTTGCTTTTCATAAGTTGCAGATTGAAGCTCCGCCGGCAGGTCTTGAACTCTGCGGGTATTGTCTGAAGCTGGCGACACTCACAATTGGATTCAGTTAATGCATGTCTTGAAGTTAGTAGATCTTAATTACTACTTTGCCGGTAGCAAACATGCTTGCAGCACTTCAGATAACTATTCGCCAGGATCAATGCATAAAGACGCGCAAGCTTGGTAAGTCATGGAACATTTTAAGAGAGAGTTTTGCAACGATTGTTAGGACCCCTGCAGCTCACAGAGCAAAGCCACGGCTTCCTTTAAAGACTTCCCTCATATTCGGCTCATTTATACCTGGTCCGCCAAAGCGCAGCAAGAAGGAGATCATATTCGGTTTCGAATCCAATCAGCTAGCTCCTCCTGCGTTAATACGCCTTCGGCCAGTTGTAGGAAGATTAGGACTTTTTCATCCTGACTAGCTTTGAGATCGACGCCATTCAACAACAGGAAGGTGCGAGCTGCGATTAGTCCGGTGCGTTTGTTGCCGTCCAGGAACGGATGATTGCGAACAATTCCGAACGCATAAGCTGCGGCTAAGGCCGCTAAATCAGGTGACGGCTTGCTATATGCAAAGAGATTCTGAGGCCGGGCGAGTGCAGACGAAAGCAATCCTTCATCTCTTAAACCCTCACTTCCACCATGCTCCGCGATTTGTCGGTGGTGGATTGCGATAATCGTCTCCTCTAGAAGCCAGACAATCTCAGGCATGACGGCTATTTAGCTAACCTTCGCAACGCATCCCGATCTTCGCGCATCACCCGTTCTGCCAATTCAACTTGCCTGGCAAATTCGGGGTCATAGGCGGTCAGCTCTATGCCGTTTTTGGTTTCAATTGCGTAGAGATTGTCCCCTCTCTTAACGCGTAGTCTCTCCAGAATCTCCTTGGGAAGAATGATGCCCACAGAATTTCCGACCGTTGTTATCTTCAGAACACTCATCAGTTACCTCCCAAATACGCCAGATTGATCAGACCCAGCGGCACACCCGGGAATTATAACCGATGTTATAACCTCAGGGTGAGCTCCTTTTATTCGCATTAAAAGGTCCGCCTCTCTCGAGCACGTACCTTTCGTTCGTTCACGCGCGTGGCCGTCGAGGGGTCGTTGCGGTCGGTTCGCCAGGTGGGATGATTGAAGTGAATTACAAAGTCGCCGTTGTACGAAGCCACTGCGTTATCAAAAGTCAGTTGGCCGATCCGTCTCCAATTACTAAAGCTGACGTTTTGTGAAAATCCGGGACCGTGAGTTGAACCGTCGTCCGTGATTTCGATATCGAATCGCAGTGTGCGCTTCGGAGTCGCATCTCCTCGATCGAAAATTTGCGCCATAACTTCGTCGCGGAAATCCAGCGCGTCGCCATCGATCTTCGGTTGGTCGCTCGCCACCAGCAGCCGCATGAACCTGGGAGCGCGGGTGGGCTCGTTATCCGGTTTGCCTAGTTCCGCGATTTGATAGAGCTGACGTTCGCCGGCTTCCTTGTCTACACGATTCAAAACGAGACCAGTAACAAGCAGTATTGGTACGCCGCCCCCGCGCCGCCGCACATGAACATCCGGAGCGTTTCGCAATTCCGCGTCGTTGATATAGTCAGTGTTGTCGCCGCCAATATCCTGTTGGGTAAAGAAGTTTGCTGTGCGTAAAGGCTGAGTGTGATTCGCGTCGGTTGTGGGAAACAGCTTGGCCACCAATGCCAATGAGCGCGTATGACCACGGCGAGTCTCCGTGCAGCAAGTTGAATAACGCCCTACCACCAACGCCTCGCTCCCTTTGCGGAAGTAGCCGGAATATTCCGTTTCTTCTGTAATCTGCCATCTTCCAGTGAGACAAACGCCGTTTGGGTGCAACAACCGCCGGAAACCTTTTCCGTTCGCGCCCCACCGCAGATCAGCATGAGAATCGACCGTGCGGGCCACAGCTTGTTGGAAAAGATATCGTTTACCAAATGACAGAACGCCATGCAGCACGCTCCGAAGCGTCACCTGATACATCGGCAGCGGATTAGCGCCCTCACGACCCCAGACTTGTTGATAAGGATTCGTGAAGACAGCATCGCGTACCTCGGCAAAACGCGATCCATTGTAGGCGCGATCCTGGTCGGTAAGAGCCTGGGTCCCGTAGTCTGCTGTTTTCATTTTCGCTAAACCCTATTTTGTCTCAGAAAAGCAAAACGCACACAATACCATTTGCATTTAAGTCGAGATGAGATGAGCGTGGCTTCATTCTATTGCCAGGGATTCGATCCTGCCAGAGTCTAAAAGGTCCGGAATCTGGATTGTCCGGCTTCCGAAAGGCGGTAAGTAGCGGGTTTGAATAGTTCTTCGCGCAAGTCTTTTGCGTGGGGCTGAGCACCCGCACCCTTGAACTTTTCGCCCCTACAGGCGTATAACCACATTGCCGGCCTACGATGGTCACCCTTCTTCTTACTTCCGTTTTACTCCTGGGTTTCGTCGCTATCGCCGCATACTTCTACCAGAGAATCGCTGACCGTTCGGAAACCAGCGATTTACCTTTACCACCGCCACCTCCGCCGAGTGGCTTGTTTTCTGACTTCGGCGTTAATCAACTTCGCGTCCCGCCAGAGGAGCCACGTGTAGAACCCAAGGTCGATAACAAGTCTTTCGAGGAAGCCGTCCACGCGATCCGCGACTTCCAACAATCACCTAACAGAAACTCGACGGCAAAGCTGCTGCACGTCGCCGCTCTTACAGATGATGCGAAAAATTTCGGAAGAGCGATTGAGCTTGTGCTGATGTCGTGGCGAGACGACAGACTGGCGGATCTATCAGCAGTCGAGCTCCAGGAATTAATCAACAGTGAATACTGGGTATTGTCATCGCACACACGAAGTTCAGGAGCCGGTTTTGTTCTGAAGCGTACCCTCTCATCGGCAAATAGTGAACTTGCACCTACAAATAACCCCTAACCATTCAACTGCCTCCAGTTGAATTGAAAGAGACTTACCATGGAAAACTTTGACATGCTGTCTACCTTACTCGTCCTCGGCGGGGCGTTCGTCCTTCTGATTATCTTCCTGGTAATCGTGAGGCGCATCTTCGTCAACGTCGGCGCGCGTGAAATCGCGATCAAGGAACGAAGATACCTTGGAGCCAAGATGCCTCCCGGAAGAGTGGTTGCGACCGAAGGCGAGGTCGGTATTCAGGCAGACGTACTGAAGCCCGGTTTGCATTTCATCAAGTATCCGTTTGAAAAGATCGTGCGCAAGGTGCCCCTGATTGAGATCGGCGCTGACGAAATGGGGATCATCGAAGCCGTTGACGGCGAGCCGATGCCTCCGGGTCGCATCTTTGCGCCCGACCGCGCGCAGAACGCCCATAACAACTTTCAGGATCCGATCGCGTTCATCAAACGCGGCGGAGTGAAAGGCATTCAACTGCGCACGCTGCCTCCCGGGCTCTGGCCCATACATCCTTATTTGTTCCGCGTTTCAGTCGCGAAGGCGACACTCGTACCGCAAGGCAAAGTCGGCGTGGTCACGGCCGCTGACGGTGGTCCACTCGATCCCGGCCGTCTGCTTGGCAAAGCGATTTCGGACCATCGCAATTTTCAGGACGCAGAACAGTTCATCGCTTCGGGCGGGCAGAAGGGACCGCAAGTCGACATCCTGACGCCGGGCGTGTACCGCATACTCACGCAATCCGGTTCGATCGAAGGGACGACTGAAGCAAAACCAGGTCTCTTCAACGTCAGGCTCTTCGATGCGACAGTGATCAACGAGAATGTCATCGGTCTCGTCGAAGCTCTTGACGGCGCCCCGCTAAATCCGCGTGACTACGTCGCCGAGTCTTTCGCAGGCCACGATAACTTTCAGGACGGACACGAGTTCATCGGGAAAGGCGGCCAGCGTGGTCCACAGAAAGACATTCTGCTGCCGGGCACCTACTACATCAATCCTCTGCTGTTCAAAGTCATTCCGGAAACAGCCAAGGAGATCAAACCGGGTGAAGTCGCGGTGGTTGTATCAAACGTCGGCAAGGACCCCTCAGAAGAAGTCAGGCGTGAGATGGCCGCAAAGGTACGGAAGCGAATGGAGCGTGAGGAGCAGGAGCAAGCGGAGCAATCGGCAGCTCGCCTTGATGTTATAGACGACAGTCGCACTGTCGAACAGATCAAGCAGGATTTGATGACGGGCGATCCGGCCGATCGACGGCTGGACGAAGGCGCACATGAAGCTTACGTCGTGCCCGAAGGTTATCGCGGTATTCAGGAAACGGTGGTTGGACCAGGCCGTTACTACGTGAACACGCTCGCGATCAGCCCGATTGTCATTCCGACAACAAACCAAACTGTGGAATGGACTGCGGGCGAAGTCGCCAACACGTTCAATCCGTTCGAAGTAATCTCGAAAGACGGTTTCACGATGCAGTTGGAAGTGCGCGTCGTCTTCCGTGTGAAGCCTGAAGATGCGCCGTTCATGGTCGCCAAGATTGGCGGCATCGAACGCTTGATTCAAAACGTTATGCATCCGCTGATCGACTCCATCTTCCGCAACCAGGCGTCGGAATCGTCGGCGATGGCCTACCTGCAGAACCGGCATGAAGAACAGGAACGCGCCGAAGCTCGCGTGCGCGCGCACCTGCTCAAGTATCACGTCGACGTGGTGAACGTGCTCATCTGTCACATTCATCTGCCTGAAGAGCTGATGAAAACTCAGACCGAGAAGATACTCGCCGAGCAACGTCAGAACATGTACAACGCTCAACGCGAGGCTGAAGAGAAGCGCATTCAACTCGAGAAGACGAAGTCACAGGCCGATAACCAGAAGGACCTGATGGCCGCGACTGTAGGCGTCGAGATCGCAGGCAAGCGCGCCGAACAGCGCAAGGCAGAAGGCGAAGGCGAGGCCCATTACATCCAGCAAACCGGCAGGGCCGAAGCTGAAAAAGTTCGGCTGATGGGTGAGGCGCAAGGTGTCGCTTATCACCAGCAGGTCGAAGCTCTTGGTCCTCAGGGTGTCGCGCTGGTTGAGACCTTGAAAGTCATCGGCGAGAAAGGTGTTCGTATCACGCCGGACGTGATGGCTTCCGGCGGCGGCGCTGATGGCGGTGGCGGAATCGGTACGCTGCTGCTCTTGAACCTGTTCCGAGAACGATTGAACATCCCCGGCCCTAACGGAGAAAAAGTAAGAAGTTAAGAGAACATCGCAACCACGGATGCCACGGATCGATCCTGAGTTAAAATCCGTGTCATCCGTGGTTATTTTCAAGGTACATCTTCGCAGCCATCTTCGTTAGCTTCCACACCCTGGACCACGCGATCCGGCTGTCGCCGTTCTCACGTCCAGTCAACTTATCCAGGATCAACTTCCTGAACATCTTGCCTTCGCGGCGAAGCATGAATTCCTTCGCGTACGGCTTGGCGGTTTCGAAGAAACTGAACCCCGGATCGGTCACAACGCCGATGCCTTCGAGCGTCATCAGCGCTCGCATGATGTAAGTGAAGTTTGCCGGCAGACGGAATGGATACTCGTAGATCACTTCGGCGAGATCGTACGTCAGCTCTTTGAAGTTTACTTCGCCGAGCCTGAGATTGAGATAGTGTGTGAAGAGACTCTCGACCACCGGGCGAACAGTCTCAGGATCAACTCCCGGTTTCAGGAAGTTGAGATTAATGATGTCCTGGCCCAGGCCGCGAACGTCGCGCCCAACGACGTGGAAAAACGCGTCGATCATCTGCGCCTGAAGCTTTGGAGTAATCCGCCCAACCATGCCGAAGTCGAAGAACGCGAGGTGCCCGCTGTCCATGACGAGCAGGTTTCCCGGATGCGGATCGGCATGGAAGAAACCGTCTTCAAGCAGTTGCTTCAAGTAGGTGCGAATCAGAAGTCGATTAACTTTAACAGGCGAAATGCGGTGCGCTTTCAGCCCCTCGAGATCGACGACTTTCGTGCCGCGAATGAAATCGAGCGTCAGCACTCGCGTATTCGTGTGTGACCAGTAGATCTTCGGAACACGAATCGCGCGCCACGTGCGGAAGTTGTAACGAAACCTGTCCGCGTTCCGTCCTTCTTTCACGTAATCCATCTCTTCAAAGATGGTGTTATGAAACTCGTGGAGCATCCCTTCCCAGTCGGCGTTCTCATTAGCTCTGGGAAAGAACCGGTTGGTCAGCTTCACGAGGCGAAATAGTATCGCCACGTCAAACGAGATCGTTGACTCGAGGTTTGGACGTTGGACTTTGACTGCAACCTCTTCGCCCGTTGCGAGACGTGCTCGATAGACTTGTCCGAGAGACGCAGCCGCAATCGGTTCGCTATCGATTTCCGCATACGCTTCGTGCACGCTGCGGCCCAGGTCAGATTCGATCGTTGCGAATGCTTCTGATGTCGGGAAGGCAGGCACCTGGTCCTGCAAGGTCGCGAGCTCTTTGACATATTCAAGTGGCAACAGATCGGCACGAGTGCCGAGCGCCTGACCGATCTTGATGAACGTTGGTCCAAGACCGATCAACGATTCACGCAGCCACGTTGCCTGCTTCTTCAGTCGCGCTTGTTTCCTTGCGGAACCCTCAGCCCCACGGAAAACCACGTAGCGCAGCACGCGCATAAACAGTTCGAGAGCCGCGTAAAGTTGGGCGCTGGTCCAGGCCTTGAACTGTGCGCGCCGGCCACGCTCGCGCGCCTGCTCACGAAGTCTCGCGACAGCGCGGCGGTTGAAGTCCGCGCGGACGTCGTACGTATCGAGAAACAAGTAGAGGGAGAAGAGTCCCAGCACACGCGCAACTCGCGCCGCGCGTAACCAACCACGAAAGCCGCGACCCGACAAGATCTGGTCGACGAGTTCTTCCGTCAAAGGCTGAACTTGCGCAGTGGGCTTCGGAACTTCCGGCACGCTCGCCGCAAGTCCATTTCC
>DASSEB010000027.1:0-2038 GCA_035696765.1 Pyrinomonadaceae bacterium
CCCCGATCCCTCACGACCGCACGCCCAGTCACCAGATCAACCGTAACGGCGAGACACGGGACCGCCAATTGCTCCAGCTTCCAGTCCTGAATGTAGTCGCGAAGCATCTGTTCGAATTGGCCGCGCCGGTACTTGTACAGCAGATACCAGTAACCGCCGCTGGGAAGCTGACGGAAGATCCACGGGAGTTTGAGCGCCGCGCTGAACTTCTTGGCGAGATAATCGCAATCCAGACCCGCGGAGTAGAGGATTCCTGTCATCGCACCAACGCTCGTGCCGACAACCACATCGGGAATGATGCCGTTGTTCTCGAGGGCTTTGAGCACACCTAAATGCGCCATCCCGCGGGCGGCTCCGCCGCCCAAAGCCACGCCGATGCGGACCCCTCGCAAGTAATGGATCACGCGCTCGATACCGCCTGCATGCGCGTTACCCCAGGGATGCGAAAGCGGTGATTCGCAGATTTTGAATTCCCGTTTCGCGAACTCGTGGACCTCTGGTATTCCGGGCGCAACGGCCGTCCCCTCCTCAAGCACCCAAGCGATGGCAATCTTGTCGAGCCACCCTCGCGACGCAGGGTCCAGCGCGCGCAACCGTTCGATTGCGGCGCTGACCTCACTCGGCCGAATGAACACAAGAGCGCAATCGGCCGCTCGCAAGAGCACGGCCCAGTCGAGGTTCTGAGCAGCGGTGATATCAACTACGATTCGTTTGGCCTGGTTCCAGTCGCCAATCTGTCGGCGAATCTCCGCCACTTCCATGAGCCGATTGCCGTCCAATAGTGAACGGAACCGCACATCCGGCATTGACCGCCAGGAATCGGCATCGCTGAGAACGCAGACCGATTCTCCCACCTGTTGCAATCGCTCGATGATTTTTTGCGCGATGCTCCGCGTCCCTGGTGACTGGTGGATCATCGCGATCACCTTCGGTGACTGTCCGGCGACAGGCTCCAGGAATCGCCGCCGGAGGTTGCGGGCGTAGCTCTGTAACCACGGCCGGCGCAGCTCGGGGTACAGGAGCATCAACTCCATCGACTTCTCGTGATCCAGGCTTAAGATCGTCGAAGGTTCCACTGCGAAAATACGGAGGGGCAGTGATTCGCCAAGACCGCCGAGTATCATCCCGTATTGCTCGCCGCGCTCGAACATCTGAAACAAGTGCTCCTCGCCACGCGAGTCCACGCGCACGGCTTTTACCCGGCCGCGGAGTATGAAGCAGATAGACGTGAGAGGATCGTCAAGCTGGTGAACGATCGCTGCAGCATCGTAGTTGGTAACGGTCGCGAGGCGGGCGATTTCACCAATTGTAGCGTCGCTGACACCATGAAAGTACTGATGTGTTTTGAGCAGATCAATAACTTCGTCGACCGGAGTGCTTTCATTGAATCTCAATGCCATGGTATTGGTTGCGTCTGATGTACTAGAGTTTGCCGGTCGATCTCGTCTGTTGACGAATTTTCGTCGGTTACACGAGCACAGTAGTCACGTGCTGAGTACTTGCTCATCTCCCCGCCGTGCTTCAGACGTGCGATTTCCGCCTGGGCAAATAAGTGTCGCATTGCCGTGATCGTCGCTGCGCGAGTGGCCATCGTGCGCGCTGGCCTGTGGCGAGGGAAAAACATAAAACCTCTTCTTTCGGGATGACAATCTCGAAGCAGTCTCTCAGACGCCGCCCCGATCGTTTATAATCATGTAAAACCCAGGCTGCTGAGCGGTCAACACTTTGCTAAAGGAAGTGTGTGAATCGCCACCGCTATCACCGTCCGCGCGTTTTTGCGCGACTATCGGACCTTGGTCTTATCGACGCTGCTGGTATTTCTTGATAGCATCCTCCAATGAATGCGTCGCCTTCTCCCGTTGTGCCCAGCGACGAACATTGGTGAGTACCCACTGAACTGGAAAGGAATCATGCGTCTTGTCACTGCCGCTGCAGGCACGTTCATTGGCGTGCTGGCTACGACGCTTCATGCGCAGGATCTAGAGCCGCGCGCTTATAGCAACTCGCCGGTCGGTCTCAATTTCGTGATCGCCGGATA
>DASSEB010000028.1:0-3214 GCA_035696765.1 Pyrinomonadaceae bacterium
AGTTGAACGGAATAAACTCACTTTCGGAACGCCTGCTGAGACGATGAATCGCGCGCGCGATCAATTCCTTTCCAGTACCGGATTCTCCGGTGACAAGGATCGTGGAGTTGGAGTCTTTGATGCGTTCGACGTTTCGCGCGACTTCACACATTGCGCGACTGCTGAACACCATTCCCGGCAGTGAACTCGTCGCCGACATGGCCGCCGGCCTGGACCCGGTCGGCACCACGGTGACAGACGACTGATGAGAATGGGCCAGGTGGGCCACATCACTCAGCGCGTTGAGTTCTTTTGCCTGCTGGCTCGTTAGCGGCCGCACGCACCGGCCGTACAACGCAGCGCCCTCACGCGCGGCGGAGGGCAATGCGAGTAACAGACAGATTGCCGGGTCGCCCTCTTTCGCAGGTTGAGGCCGTCCCTTGTTGGAAAAGATTTCGGCTACCGCGCCCTCGCCAATGGCGATCTCTTCTTCCTCGAGTCCTTCGGCCCAGCGCAATGTGGGCTTACCCGCATCCGATGTGGCCCAGATCGACAGGCCGTAGGTGGGCGCAGTCGCCTCCACCATCAGGCTCATCTTAATCATCACCTCGTAGAGCAGATCGGGGCCGCCCTTGGCGGCTTCACAAACGGCGCGAACGATGGAACTGATTGGTAGTTGTGGTGAACTCGAGTCACAGGCCGGGGCAGCCGGGCTTAGAACCGAAGAGTCAGACATCAACACCCTTCCTTAGAATGTGCTCTAAAAATGCTGGAATCCGTAATTCAGTGAGGCGCCGCGGGGACAAGTAATACCGCGCAACGAGTCTAGTTACCGAAGAGAGCGCTGTCAAACAAAATTTAAACTGCGAGCCCCGGCAGATGAACTCAGATCCGTGTTCATCCCCGAAATCGACGGCCGATTTTCGTTCGCCACCCGTTCGCCAATTTCAACAGTTAAGCGCTCTTACTTCAAGTAAATGTTAAGTTTACGGTGCTAAAGCATTGAAGAGAAATATCTTTACAGCCCTTAAGCACGATGCTACAGTCCGGCCTATTGCCGCTAAGTCATTGAGCGGTAAGAAATTGACAACCCGCAAAGTACATTTAGTTGGGGCTGCTGGTTAGCAAGTGCCAGTATATTGTGGCCAAACCCACAGATTCAATTAAGCAGCCTCTTAACTTGAGCGCATGACAATCTACTCGGGTCATGGGAGATGGCAGGCCGTCGATGCGGAGGCCTTCACCTTTGCCGCAGTTGGCATGGAGCTGGGACGTACGAGCTGAGCGGAATCTGAAAACGGCAAAGGATTGGGAGGTGTGACGTGAGCAAGGTCGCAAATACTTATTGGGTTGACGAGCGAATCAGGGCGCAGCGTGTCGCGCCGCGCACGAATTCTCTCGCTTCGGTGCAGCAGATCTCCTTGGAGATTCTTGGAACGCGCACGGAGGTGCGCCGCCGCGGCGGAATAATTCCCTCCTGGGTTGTATTCGGAATGATCCTTCTGGCGACCTTTGCGGTGTGTGTAACGGTCAACATGCGGACCCGCGCCAAAGTTCAAATTGCCGCGCAGCAACTTACCGCAATGCAAACGGACGTACAGGCGCTGCGTAACGTCAACAGTTCGCTGAAAGCCGAGGTAGAAAAACTGCAAAAAGATCCGCGGACCATCGAACAGGCGGCACGTGCCCGGTTGAACATGGTCCGGAGTAATGAATTTGTCGTACCCGTTGAATGACGGAGATTTGATTTCTATGCCCGCCCGAACCTGCCCATTAGTTTTGCCCTGCCCGACATCCACGCAACCGGGTTAACCTTCCGAGTTGGCGCGGCTGTGACTGCCATCGCAGCCGCGCTCCCCTCTTAAGCCACAAAACTCTTAGCCACAAAAAGCACAAAATGAGTTAAGTGCTCAAATCACCTTACGAATTCGTGGGGCTCAATGCACATTGATGAAGAAATCTGTTTTGTGCCTTTTGTGCTTTTTTGTGGCTGAACCTCTTTTGTGCTTTTTTGTGGCCTAATTTGCATCTTGTGCTTTCTTGCGGCTAATATCCGAGGCATGCCGGAAACGAAGGAAAGCTCACCTGCTGAAGTAGAGCGAGAACGTTGGGAGCAGCAAACTCTTGAGCCCGCGCTCGAGAAACATCCCGAACGCAAAAAGAGTTTTCAGACCGTATCTCTCGACGAGGTCGAACGCCTCTACACTCCCGCTGACATCTCGGAAGTCGACTTCAGCCGTGACATCTCCTTTCCCGGTGAGTTTCCTTACACGCGTGGCATTCATCCGACCGGCTATCGCGGCAAGCTCTGGACGATGCGCCAGTTTGCCGGGTTCAGCACGCCTGAGGAAACGAACGCACGATTCAAGTACCTGCTCGAACAGGGCCAGACCGGTGTGTCAGTCGCTTACGATCTGCCCACGTTGATGGGTTACGACGCTGACTCGCCGTTGTCGGAAGGCGAGGTCGGCAAGTGCGGCGTCGCAGTGTCTTCGCTCGCCGATATGGAAGTTCTCTTCGACGGGATTCCGCTCGAACAAGTTACCGTTTCACAAACGATTAATGCGCCCGCGTCTGTGCTGCTCGCGATGTACCTCGTGGTGGCGGAGAAGCAGGGTGCACGTTGGGAAAAGATCTCGGGCACGCTACAGAACGACATTTTAAAGGAGTACATCGCCCAGAAAGAGTGGATCTATCCGATCAAGCCGGCGATGAAGCTGGTGGTGGATACGTTCGAGTTCTGCACAGAGCGAGTGCCGCGTTATAACCCGATTTCAGTGAGCGGCTATCACATTCGTGAAGCCGGCGCGACTGCCGCACAGGAACTCGCCTTCACTTTGCGAGACGGTATTGAATATGTCGCCTGGGGCGTTGAAGCCGGGTTGGACGTGGACCGCTTCGTGCCGCGCATCTCCTTCTTCTTCAACGCACACAATGATTTCTTCGAAGAGATTGCGAAGTATCGCGCGGCGCGGCGCATCTGGTCCCGCGAGATGAAGGACCGCTTCGGGAGCAATTATGAACGCACACTCCAGATGCGCTTTCATACTCAAACTGCCGGCGTTTCGCTCACAGTCCAACAGCCGCTCAACAACATCGTTCGCGTCGCCATCCAGGCACTGGCCGGTGTTCTCGGCGGCACGCAGAGTCTGCACACCGACGCTTATGACGAAGCCCTCGCGCTGCCGACCGATCGCGCTGCACTCATCGCACTTCGCACGCAACAGATCATCGC
>DASSEB010000029.1:0-21880 GCA_035696765.1 Pyrinomonadaceae bacterium
AGCGCCGGGTGGCAGGAAGACGATTCGATAAACGCCTTCATCGTTGGTTTGTGCATTCTTCACTAGCCCGGTGGCCAGATTCGTTGCCGTGACTGTGACGTTCGTGACTGAGGCGCCGTTGGGATCAGTGACGCGACCTTCGATGTTTCCGGTGTTTGCCTGTGATTGAGCCAGGACGGTTAGGGACACTGAGAGAACGACTGCAATGAGTAGAAGGGTTCTACACAACATGATGTCTTTCCTTTTTTTGGAGGACAGGATAGTAATCCCGTCTAAGTTTTTAGCGGGCGCCACAATGCGGCCAACTTCTTACCGCTGGCAGTTTGCAGCAGGCTCATTACGCCCATATAACCGAAGCCAAAGAAGAACAGCAGCAGGAACGGAATTGTTCCCCACATGTGCAGGCGCGCGGAATAGAGAATCGCGAGCAGGAAGTAGACCGCAAAACTCAACTCGAGCAACGGCAGCCAACCGCGTTTGCGTTTGTACTTCTTCCGTTTCCACGTCGCGTCAGTAGTGTCTTCGACACGATATTTCGGCGTGCGCACAAAGTCAGACTTCACACCCAACAACGCCTCCAGCACGGCGCGCGCATTTGAGAACGCGAGCCCGATGCCGAGACCCATCACGAGCGGCAAATGCAACAGACGCGGCGCGCGCTTCTCGTCGAGATACCAAACAGCCGAACCATAAAACAGCACCACTGAGATCGACGAAAAGAACAACAGCGGCAGGTCCAGGACCATCAAGTGATAAAACGGTTGGTTGTAACGAACCAGCAGGAGTGGAAACTGTAAAAAGCTCGCGACGATCATCAGCGGATAACTGATGTTGCCCGTCAAACGGAAAAACATTTCCAGCTTCACGCGATACGGAAGCGGCGCGAGCCAGATGCGCGGGTAAAGTTTCAACCCGACTTGCATCACGCCCTTGGCCCAACGTCGCTGCTGCGCCTTGAACGCGTTTATCTCGACCGGAATCTCCGCCGGCGCCTCTTCGTCGAGCAGGTAGACAAACTTCCAACCCATCAACTGCGCGCGGAAACTCAGGTCAGTATCTTCTGTAAGCGTGTCGTGCTGCCAGCCGCCGCTCATCTCGATGGCCTCACGTCGCCAGATTCCGGCGGTGCCGTTGAAATTGAAAAATCCGCCCGTGCGATTGCGCGTGGTTTGTTCGACGACGAAATGGCCGTCGAGCATGATCGTTTGCAAACGGGTCAGCAGATTGTAGTCGCCGTTGATGTGCGCCCAGCGCATCTGCGCGCAACCGACCAGTGGATCGGTGAAGAAGTCGACGAGCTTGCGCAGGCAATCGGGTTTGGGAACGAAGTCGGCATCGAAGATCGCGAGCAGTTCACCTTTGGCGAATCTGTTTCCGTTCTCGAGCGCGCCGGCTTTAAACCCGGTGCGATCGGCGCGGTGGATGTAGTGAATATCAAACCCCTGCGCCGCATACTTCGCGACCACTGCTTCCGCGACTTTGATTGTTTCGTCGGTCGAATCGTCGAGGACCTGAATTTCCAGTTTGTCGTGCGGGTAGTCGATAGCGGTAACGGCTTTGAGTAAACGATCGACAACGTACAGTTCGTTGAAGAGTGGCAACTGGACCGTGATTCGCGGCAGCTCGTCCTCGCTGAATCTGCCACTGGGGCGCGGCACGAATTTGCGATAACGCCAGAAATCGATGACCTGCTTGATGCGATAAGCGCCGTAAACCGCGAGCGTGCCGAGAATCGAGAAATAGACGATCAGAATGACCCAATCGAAGGTATCGAGCTTGTAAAGCGGGCTGATGTTTCCCCAGGTTTTGTTGACCAGTTCGTGGAAGTATTGCTCGAAGAGAGCTTGCGGCGTGGGCCCGCTGGGGCTGGGCCATGGCGTTGGTGCTGAAGCCTGAAAAATCATGAATTGCGCTATATCCGAAAGCGCAAGATTCTAACCTATTGCGGTGAGCATGAGAAGCCGGGGTGAGGGTTGCTAAATGCGGCGCTCGGGTGCGCTGTAGTCGCTGGGAGCGGACGCGATGCGCTCGGGAGAGGCGAGTGTAAATGTTGAATTA
This sequence comes from Pyrinomonadaceae bacterium, assembly GCA_035696765.1. Taxonomy (GTDB): domain Bacteria; phylum Acidobacteriota; class Blastocatellia; order Pyrinomonadales; family Pyrinomonadaceae; genus PSRF01. Next base: position 2,059 of record DASSEB010000029.1, read on the forward strand.
GGCCGTGCAGTTTGCGAGTGGCGCAAACTCAACTCAACCAGCCCGGGCATGACGTAAAAAACCGTCACGCTTCCCAGCAACGCTCCTGTTAATAGACGTGACGTATGCGTGTTTTCCCAGAACCCGAAAAATGTGACGCTGAAGTCGATAGCGAGCGGAATCGCTGCGAGCAGTAACAAACTGCGAGGAGGCATCGCGGTTGTTTTCAGCGAACGAATCAGCGGGTACAAGAGCAGCGTGAAGGCAAAGCCGGCATAGAGGCCGGTGCAACGCGAACAAACTGCAAACTTGTGGCCCGCGATGAAGTAGGAGCGTTCCGGCAACTGATGGCAAAGCGTACCGAACGCCCCATAAATCCCTTGCGCCAGATCTACGTGCCCACCCGCCGCAGCCACGGGCGCAACAACGATCAGTAAAACTACCGACAGCACCGCACTCGCAGCGACCAACCAAAAGACGAATGGGCGCCGATTCTTGTTATGTGCCTTTTGTGCCTTTTTGTGGCTCAAAACCTAATAACAGTATCTGGTCCACCCTCGATGTGCAGCGTGTCCACAAAACGAATGTGGCGCGATTCCGTTGTCATCACCACCGAGTGTGTCCGTTTACCCGAACCAAAGAAACGCACGCCCTTTAATAACGCGCCATCCGTTACGCCTGTGGCGGCAAAAATAATCTTCTTCCCTGGCGCGAGGTCGTCTGTGTCGTAAACCTTGTTCGGATCTTTGATTCCCATCGTCGCGAGCCGATCCAGGACTTCTTGTCTCGGCGGTACTTTGTTTTTATCAACGCCGAGTCTGTCGGGATCGAAAACCAGCCGCGCCTGAATCTCACCGTTGAGACACTTCATCGCCGCGGCCGTGATCACCCCTTCCGGAGCACCACCTATTCCCATCAACGCATGGATGTTTGTTCCGGCTACGGCCGCCGAGATCCCCGCAGAAAGATCGCCGTCGGAGATCAGACGAATGCGCGCGCCGGCTGCCCTGACGTCGCCAATCAGTTTCTTGTGACGAGAACGATCGAGCACGATCACCGTCAGGTCTTCGATATCGCGGCCAAGCCGTCGCGCGATGTTCTTCAGATTGTCTTTCACCGGCGCATCTATATCCACGACGCCGCGTGACGATGGTCCAACCACGATCTTGTCCATGTAAATGTCAGGGGCGTTGAGCAGACCACCTCGCTCAGCCGCGGCGAGCACGGCGATCGCGTTGTTTGCTCCGAGCGCGCAAAGGTTTGTGCCTTCGAGCGGATCGACGGCGATGTCGACCTCCGGACACGATTCCGCAATCTCTTCACCAACGCCGAAGCCGCCTCCGACTTCCTCGCCGATGTAAAGCATTGGCGCCTCGTCGCGTTCGCCCTCGCCAATCACCACACGGCCACGCATCGGCACGGTGTCCATTACTTCCCGCATCGCCTCAACCGCCACTTGATCGGAAAACTTCCGATCACCCTGGCCCATCGTCCGGGCCGCGGAGATGGCGGCGGCTTCACATACGCGCAAGAAATCCAGAGACAGCTCGCGCTCTGTCCTCAGGTCTTCACCCATTCGTTTCAGATCTCCTGATTGAGGGAGTAAATGCCTGCTCATACTAGCAGAGCAAAGTGCGATTTTGTAAATCTCGCTTGCGCCTTTGCGGGTCTTTGCACCTTTGCGGGAAATATTTTTGATAGACAAACGACTTTCTAACGAGTACTCTCACGCGACTCTTCGGGTCTACATCCTCACCATGGATCGAAGAATAGAACTCGTCATCTCAAAAATGGAGACCGAACCCGCGACCGCGTGGGACGCTTCGTCGCTGGCTGCTCTCGTAAATCTCTCGCCCTCGCGTTTCCGTCACCTTTTCAAACAAGAAACCGGGACAGGTCCGGCCCAGTACCTCAAAGATTTTCGCGTGCGCAAGGCGGAGATGATGCTGCGGACCACGTTTCTAACCGTGAAGCAGGTGCTGAAGCAAGTGGGCCTTGGTTCGAATACTCACTTCGTAAACGACTTCCGCAAGCTGCATGGTATGACCCCGACAGCGTATCGCCGCGCCTTTTGGCGTGTGCAGAAGACGCGGAAGTCGCGCAAAAAGAAATCGCGGAAAAAGCAACGTTAGCCGTTTTCGCTAAAATTTAGCCGTTTTCGATAAGAAACAGCCGTTGACTACGACTTGCGATCAGATTAGATTGCGCATCGCCCCACGAACAACAACTCATAAAACAAATGGAGAGTCTAAAAATGTTCTTCCATTCCTCACGGGGAATACTTTGTCTATGCCTGATCCTGTTGCCGGCCCTGCCGGTTCTCGCACAAACGCCTGACACGGTCTTAGCGACGGTCAACGGCAGTGAGATTAAACAGAAGCAAGTTGACGATGCAGTCGCGGCGCAGATCTATCCGTTGCAACAGCAACTCTACGCGATCAGAAAAGCCGCACTTGAAAACCTGATTGCTACGAAGCTGCTCGAGAGTGAAGCTGGTGCCAGAGGCGTTTCGATCGAGGAACTTCGCCGGCAACTCACGCTTGGCGAGATCAATATAGCGCGCGCACAAGTTGAAGAAGCTTACAAACAGAACGCATCGTTTTTCGCGTCGATGAGTCCTGACGAGGCGCGAGAGCGATTGCGTATGGACCTCGAGAACCAGGCGCGGATGAAAAACTACCGTGCGGGCCTCGAAGCGTTGCGTAAAAAATGGGCGGTCAAAGTGAACTTTGCGCCGCCGGTGTTTGTGTCCGAGTTGGACGACGGAGTGTCACCGGCGAAAGGATCCACGAAACCTCTGGTCACGATTGTCGAGTTTTCAGATTTCGAGTGCCCGTTTTGCGGCGCAGTGCAGCCGGTGCTCAAGCAGGTGATGCAGACCTACGGCAACGATGTGCGCCTCGTGTTCAAGCACATGCCGCTCGAAGGGCACCGCAACTCATTGCCCGCAGCGCGAGCTGCTTACTGCGCCGCCGAGCAAGATCGCTTTTGGCAGTTTCACGATGCGCTGTTTGCTTCGGGGAATTTGTCCGCCGCGGTCATCGACGACATCGCCGTGGATCTCGGACTCGGTGTGCCGAAGTTTCAGGCGTGCCTGAGTTCCGAGCAGTCACGCGCCGCGGTCATCAAAGACATCGAAACAGCCCGGCTCTTTCATATCGAGAGTACGCCGAGCTTCATCGTCAATGGACAACTAATCAAAGGCGCTCTCAGCTTTGCCGATTTTCAAAAGATCATTGAGCGCGAGCTGGGCCAGCGCGCTCAGAAACAATCCTCAATCAATTAGGAGACCTCATGAAACGAATAGTTTGCTTAGTCCTCACCTCACTTTTACTCTCTGCGCTTGATGTAGGCGCAGTCATGGCCCAGGTCCGGCCTTTACAGGCGTCACAGGAAAAGCTCGTACGCGACACTTACCGGAAACTCGAAAACTACAACGCTGCCGCTCAACTCTTTCAAAACGAACAGACAAGAAAGCCGTTTCGCGCAGAAGCGAACCTGAGCGTTGAGTTGAGTGATTTTCGCTCCGGGGATGTCCGGGAGATTGTCAGCCAACGGTACGCTGAGCTTGTGACGCTGCCCACCGGGGAGATCATTTCTTTAACTCGCGGCGGCCATTCTCTCGATGGTGGTCCACAGGAAGCTACGTTTGCTGCCGCATGGGAACCCGGGCAGTATGCGTCAGTGTTCGATCCGATGTGGACCGTCGCGGACGTCTTTCACTTCGAGGCCGCGCGGTATTTCGACATCAAGTCGTACGTCTCTTATCAAGTGACGGTCAGGCTCGAAGAGAAGTCTCGCACTTACCGTGCGCTCGCCCTTTTCCATGAAACGACCGGTGCGCCGGAATTTTGGGACGCGATCATAAATGGACTCGGTATCGTCTGGGGAGAAAAGCGGCCGCCTTACCAGCCGAAGACTGACGCGGTTACGACTGCCGCAATTATCTCAGACGATGGTTCGTCAGGTACGTCAGGCGATGGTTCGTTAACGACGTCAGGCGGCGGTTCATATACCTCGCGTTCGACGTCAACTAATTTGCCTTTCTGGCTGAGCGGAGATATCTCGGAGCATGCCTCCGGCTGGCACGGCGGTACGGCTGAATACCTGGGCGTATGCGAGGTGCTGCCCGGCAGTTTGCAACGTTGTACAGTGGCCGTGCGTAACTTTGCTGCATTTGAGACAGGCACACTCGACAACTTCACCCCGTTCTTTTCTCACGTGGGCTCAAAGGATCAGAGAACAGACAGTCGCACCGGAGCTATCGGCACCAGTGTTTCCTGTGCCTCGGCAACCGGTGTTGCCTTCTCCTCGTGTTTGATCGGGACAAGTTGTGGTACGAATGCCAGCGTTTCCCTGAGTGTTCTGGTTGCCTCCGGTTCGGCAACTGTAACGGGCGGCAACTTATGGCGTGACGTGAACGCGGAGCATTTCACCTGCAATCTTTCGAGCGCTGGTGGATCTTGCACGACACCGTCTTTCAACGGCACTTGTCCCATCGGCACCACTCCGAACGGCTCTGGCTTGTGTTGTTTTACCAGCACGGGCAATTGCGGTCTCACTTTCGCGAACAAGTGCATGATGTATGGAGGGGATTACGACTTTTCAAGTTGTACCTGTCTCGGTTGTGATTACTGTGGCGGCTCGCCGGTCATCATCGACGTCGCGGGAAACGGAATTGCACTCACGAATGCCGCGGGCGGTGTCGATTTCGATCTCAATGGAAACGGCACCCGTGATCGCCTTGGTTGGACACAGGCGGATTCAGACGACGCATGGCTCGCGCTCGATCGCAACGGCAACGGAACAATCGATAACGGCGCGGAACTGTTTGGTGATTTTACGGCGCAGCCGGCTGCGAGTAACAAGAATGGCTTCCTCGCGCTTGCCGAGTTTGATAAGCCGGAAAACGGCGGGAATGCTGATGGTATCGTGGATAGCCGCGACTCAGTCTTCAACAACCTTCGTTTGTGGCAGGACAAAAATCACAATGGACTTTCGGAACCGGAGGAGCTTCACCTCCTGGCATCGTTAAATATCGAGGGGCTGGAACTGGACTTCAAGGAATCGAAACGTGTGGATCGATACGGAAACGAGTTCAAGTATCGAGCGAAGGTGAGAAACACGATCCCTGGAAGTGCCGGGCCCATGGCCTGGGACGTGTTCCTGACCCATTAATCCATTCAATCCGCGTTTATCCGTGGTTGGTTTTCGCCACGGATAACACGGATTTTATTTCTTCCACGGTGGCAGCGTGCGGCGGGCGGCTTTTTCTTTCTTTAAACCGAGCGCCCAGTCAGCCTGCATCAGCGTGTGAATGTCGCGAGTGCCTTCATAGATGATCGCGGCTTTGCAGTTACGCAAATAACGTTCGACGGGATAATCGTTTGAATAGCCATTCGCACCATGTACTTCTATCGCCATCGACGCTGCCTTCTCGCTTCGCGTGGTGGCTTGCCATTTCGCCAAACTCGTTGCCTTCGCGTTTGGCTTGCCCTCGTTCTTCAAATAACCCGCGTGCAACCACAACAAGTGGCTCATCTGGTAGTCGGCTTCCATCTCGGCGATCTTCTGCTTCACCAGTTGGTGGTTTGCGATCTTCGTGCCGAATGTCTCGCGGGTGTTTGCATAAGCGATTGAAGCATCGCGAGACGCGCGAATCACTCCCGTGGCTCCTGAAGCGACTGTGTAACGCCCCTGCTCGAGCGCAAACATCGCAATCTTGAAACCTTCACCTTCTTCGCCAACCATGTTCTCCTGCGGCACTCGCACGTCCTGCAACGAAAAATACCCGGTGTTGCCGGCACGAATGCCGAGCTTGCCGTGAATCGTGCCCGACGAGAAGCCCTTCATGTTTCGCTCAACAATGAAACACGACATGCCCGTGTGATCGCGGCGGCGTCGCTTCTCCTCATCCGTCCAGCAAAAGAAAAGAAAGTTGTCGGCGACGTCAGCCAAACTGATCCACATCTTCTCGCCGTTCAGGACCCATTCATTGCCTTCGCGCCGTGCCGTCGAACGCGCGCCCACCACGTCCGAGCCGGCGCCCGGTTCAGTCAAACCGTAAGTCGCAATCTTTTCACCGCGGGCTTGCGGCGCCAGGTATTTCTGCTTCTGCTCTTCACTGCCCCACGTGTAAAGCGTTAGCGAATTCAAGCCGGTATGGACCGACATCACGACGCGCAGGAAAGTGTCGACGGCTTCGAGCTCTTCACAGACCAAACCGAGCGAGATGTAATCGAAGCCGGCGCCGCCATACTCCTCCGGAATACACACTCCCAGCAGGTTCAAGGCAGCCATCTTCTTCAACACTGCAGGGTCAAATTGCTGCTTCTCGTCCCATTCCTTGATATGCGGTGCAACTTCCTTTTGCGTAAACTCGCGCACGGTCTGCACCAGCGCTTTGTGGTCTTCAGTCAGTTCAAAATCGATCATTTCGTTACTCGTTTCAATCAGGCGCTAAAAATGACCGCCCATCTTACCCAAGGCCACAAGAAAGCACAAAAAGCGACAAAATCGTCCGGAGATGCCTCTGTGGTTTTGTGCCTCTTTGGGGCTTGCTATACTCGCCCCATGCCGAAGAAAACTCGAGCAGGCGACGTGACGACCGTTGGTCTCGTGCAAATGAGTTGCGTCGAAAAGCCTGAGACCAACCTGAAGAAAGCGATCGCGGGCATTAACGATGCCGCCAAACGCGGCGCTCAAATCGTTTGCTTACAGGAGCTCTTCCGCTCGCAGTACTTCTGCCAGACGGAAGACATCCAACTTTTTAAACTGGCGGAAACCATTCCCGGGCCGTCGACCGAAGCTCTTAGCAAAGTCGCGCGGCAGCGGAAGGTCGTCATCATCGCCTCACTCTTTGAGAAGCGGGCGGCCGGCGTCTATCACAACACCGCTGTCATGATCGACGCTTCAGGGAAAATAGCGGGCAAGTATCGCAAGATGCACATCCCGGACGATCCTCTCTACTATGAGAAGTTTTATTTCACTCCCGGAGATCTGGGTTTTCAAACTCACGACACAACCTATGGAAAGATCGGCACACTCGTCTGCTGGGACCAGTGGTTTCCCGAAGCCGCCCGCCTAACTGCCCTCGGCGGCGCGCAGTTTCTCTTCTACCCGACGGCGATCGGCTGGCTTCCCGACGAAGATCCGGAAATGAACGAGGCACAGCACTCCGCCTGGGAAACGATCCAGCGTGGGCACGCAATCGCGAATGGAGTTTTTGTCGTAGTGGTCAACCGCGTCGGTAGTGAAGGCAAACTGACTTTCTGGGGCCAGTCGTTTGTCGCCGATCCGTTCGGACGAATCGTCGCCAAAGCTTCCGCCGACAAAGAGGAAGTGCTGGTGGTTGAGTGTGATCTCTCGAAGATCGAGGAGACACGACAAAACTGGCCTTTCCTGCGCGACCGCCGCATCGACGCTTATGACGGGCTGCGTTTCAGATTCGGCGAGTCGTTATGAGCTACGGCCCACTGGATTTCATCGGCAATGTCGGCGTAGTCGTGTTGATGATCGCCTATCTCATGTTGCAGTTGAATAAACTAAGTAGCGCGGGACTCGCCTACTCTCTTCTCAATGCCATTGGCGCAAGCCTGATCATCGTTTCGCTGGTTTACGACTTCAATCTTTCTGCTTTGCTGATGGAAGTCTTTTGGGTGCTGATCAGTCTGGTCGGCATCTACCGTTACTTCCGGCTGAAGTCTCTCAACTCCCAAACCCTCGATGGCTGACGCACAAGCAAAAACGCCGGCGGCGCTCGGCTTGCGCATGCCCGCGGAATGGCACCCTCACGAATCAACCTGGTTGACGTGGCCCAAGGATCCGGAAACGTGGCCCGATCGCGTCACACACGTCGAGGAAATCTACCTCAAGATGATCTCGGCGCTGATCCCGCACGAAACAGTCGACCTGCTCGTCGACGATGAAGAGACGGAGCAACAAGTTCGCGCGCGTTGTGGTGCTCCCGCCAGGCTCCGGTTCCATCACGTCCAAACCGTGGATTCGTGGATTCGAGACTATGGACCAAACTTTCTCATTGGTCCAAACGGGGAGCTGGCTTTCAACGACTGGATATTTAATGCCTGGGGCAATAAGTATGAAGCCCTGAAGCACGACGACAGCGTGCCACGCCAGTTGGAGAGTATCGAGCGATTGCAACGTTTTTCACCCGGCATCGTGATGGAAGGCGGATCGATCGAGGTAAATGGAGCAGGCTGTGTATTGACGACGGAGCAGTGTCTGCTGAATCCAAATCGCAATCCGCAACTCAGCCGCGATGAAATTGAGCAGTACTTGAAAGATTATCTCGGAGTAACGAAGGTTTTGTGGCTGGGCGAAGGGATCGTTGGCGACGACACTGACGGCCACATCGACGACATTGCTCGCTTCGTCGCTCCAAACGTGATCGTGTGCGCCGTCGAAGACGATCCGTTAGACGCCAATTATGAAATCCTGCAAGACAATCTCGCCCGGCTGCGCTCGATGACGGACGCTGACGGCCGACCCTTCGAGATCGTCACCTTACCGATGCCCGGTATCGTTGGCGGCATGAGCACCAGCACCCGAGACCTCGACCGCTTGCCGGCGAGTTACGCCAACTTCTACATCGCCAACAACGTCGTGCTCGCACCCGTGTTCGGTCACACGAATGACACTCGCGCGGTGGAAACCCTGGAGCAACTCTTCCCCGGTCGTCGAGTGGTACCGATCAATTGCGAACCACTGGTCTGGGGCATGGGCACGATCCATTGCGTCACGCAACAACAGCCACGGATTTCCACGGATGAACACGGATAAGTAAAAGCCGTGGCTTCGATCCGTGTTTATCCGTGGCTAATAATCTTCTTCGCTTCTGCGATCGCCTCGTCAACAGTGCGCACCCGCCCATCCAACTGCATTTCGTAAACTGCGCGCGTTATTTCTCCGATCCGCGGCCCGGCCTCGAGGCCCAGTTCGAGTAGATGCCGTCCCAACAGCAAGGGGTCCGGCGGACGTTGCTCCACTTCCAACTCTTTAGTTCGCTGGATAAACCATTCCTGCGCGTCAGCGCCGTACCATTGATTTCGCGGGACCCATTCGGCATTGCGCCCGAGCGAGTCGGCCTTTGCCACTCGATACAAAAGATCCGGTTCACAGCGGCGCGCTAACCGCCGAAAGGCACCATCGCCGACTTCATCGCGCTTCTTGTAAAACTCACCCGGCTTCAAGTGTTCGCGCACGAGGGCGATCACCTGGGTGCGCACGTTGTAATTATCGATCGTGTGCACGTTCAGCCGGTTGAGAAAACTCTCAGTTGGCGCCACACCCGCTTCCTCATGTCCACGCGATCGCCACCGGCCCTCGATCATTTCGGTAGTCGCAGGTTTTACGAAATCATGTGTGAGTGTCGCCAGCATAACGGTGACTTGCCGCGCGTATGAAAGATCGTCAATCAGCTCTCGCGCGCGGTCGATTGCGAGCTGCGTGTGAATAAAAACGTCCCCTTCGGGATGCCATTCAGGATCCTGCGGCACTCCAATCAGACTCTGAATCTCCGGAAATAATCTCTCCAGCACACCAAGCCTACGTAACCACTCAAGACCAACCGAGGGACGCGACGACTGGAGCAACAGCTTCTCCATCTCTCCCCAGATACGCTCCGCCGGAAGATCGCTAAGATCGATGCTGCGGCAAAGCTCAACCGTTTCTGGATCGATATCAAAGTGAAAGCGAGAGGCAAACTGGGCCGCACGCAACACGCGCAAACTATCTTCTGAAAACGTCTCGGCCGAAACAGCACGCAAGATCCGTCGCTCGAGATCGAGGCGGCCTTCAAATGGATCGATTAGTTCCTCAGTGAGTGGGTCCTGAAGGATCGCGTTGATGGTGAAATCGCGTCGCCGCGCGGCATCGGCAACACTCATCTCAGGATCGCCTTCGATGATGAAGGCCTTGTGACCGCGTCCTGATTTGCGTTCGCGACGTGGTATGGAAACGTCGAGATGCCGTCCGAGTTTGTAAACGGTGAACGCCTCTCCAACAACATTGACCGGTCCAAACTGGTCCAAAATCCGGCGCAGGTGTTGCGCGTCCAACTGATAAACTTCGAGGTCCCAGTCTTTAGGCTGTGCGCCCATCAACGTGTCGCGGACACAACCGCCGACAAGCAACGCACGACCTCCTGCATCGTAAATCGCTTTTGAGAGTGCGGTAACTTTTTCCGGTATTTCCACTACTCTTCTTCAGGTGACTCAACCACCACCTGCACACCGCGAGTAGACGGCAAGCAACTGATCACCTGCGCGCGATCGATTTTCGTCATCTCGCTGCCGGCGGCATGCCACAGCTTGACCCAGAAGGTGCGGGTCGGTCCGTGGATAGCAAACGTCGAACCATCGATCATCACCGGGACCGGTTCGGCGACTGTTCCCTGTCGAAGTGTTTCCAGCAACTCCGGTATGAACGGCTTGAACTTTTCAAACTGCACCAGCACAGCAGCGTCGTCGATCTCGGCCGGCGGCAACTCGACCGGCTCGTTCGATTCGAGTAACAGGCGCGTCTCGGTTTGTTGATTTCGTTTCTTTACAACAGGCATAACTATGACTGAAAAATCAAATCACTAAACGCTTCTGCAAATGTTCCGCTAGATCGGCAACCTTCACTCGTTCCTGCTCCCATGTGTCGCGGTCGCGCACCGTGACTGCTTCATCCTCGAGCGATTGGTGATCCACCGTGACGCACATCGGAGTACCAATCTCATCCTGCCTCGCGTACAACTTTCCGATACCACCCGTGTCGTCGTAAACCGCTCGCAGCACCGGTTGCAGCGATCGTTTGATCGCCTTGGCCATCCCGACGATCTCCGGTTTGTTCTTCGCCAACGGCAGGATCGCGGCCTTGATCGGCGCGAGCTGTGGGCTGAGCTTCAGGATGACTCGCGTCTCACCCTTGTCGTTGGTCCTTTCGGAGTAAGCATCCATCAACACCGCCAGCACGGTGCGATTGACGCCCGCCGCGGGCTCGATCACGTGCGGATAGAACCGCTGCTTGGTCGCCTCGTCGAAGTACGACAGGTCCTCGGTCGAGTCAGGATTGACGCGATTCCCCTCCGCGTCAGTAGGCTTGCTCGAATGTGATCGCAGATCGAAATCAGTTCGGTAAGCAATACCCATCAACTCTTCCCACTGCCGCTCTTCTTCCGGGCGTTCTGGGAAGTAGCGGTACATGATGTCGACAGTCCGCTTCGAGTAGTGGGCCAATTCTTCGGCCGGTACTTCATGCAGCTTCAAATTCGCGGCGTCGATACCCAGTCCTTTGAACCAGTCGAGATAAAGTTCAACCCACTCGTCAACCAGCTTTAAGTGTTCGGCATCGGGTTTGACGAAGTACTCCATCTCCATCTGCTCAAACTCGCGCGTGCGCAGGATAAAATTGCCCGGCGTGATCTCATTGCGAAAAGATTTACCGACTTGCGCGATGCCAAACGGGATCTTGCGCCGCATCGCTGTTTGCACGTTGAGGAAGTTGATGAAAATTCCCTGCGCCGTTTCCGGACGTAGATAAGCGAGCGCAGACGGATCGTTCTCATCAGCGGCCGCGCCGAGCATGGTGCGAAACATCATATTGAAATGTCGCTCGTCCGTGAGATTGGTCGAACCACATTCAGCACACTTAACGAGGCCGGCTCGGAGACGCTCATTCGGATCGAACTTCTCATCGCCCTCCGGAAAGTAACCCTCGAGCTTGTCGGCCCGCATGCGGCTCTTGCATTCGCGGCAATCGACGAGCGGATCGTGAAATGTCGCCTCGTGACCTGAGTACTGCCAAACGAGCCGGTTCAGAATGATCGACGAATCGATTCCCTCGATGTCGTCGCGCTCGTAAACGAGCCAGCGCCACCACGATTGCTTGACGTTGTTGCAGAGTTCTACGCCGAGCGGCCCGTAATCCCACGCGCTGCCCAGTCCGCCATAAACTTCAGAAGAAGGAAAAACGAAGCCTCGCCGTTTGGCGAGCGATACGATGGTGTCGATGTTAGGTGCAGGCACGAATACAGGATTAACAGAATTCCTCGAATTAGTAAAACCGTTCTTAAAATGCTGTTAATCCTGCAAAATCGTGTGAATTATCTTCTACTTGCTCGGAGTTGAAACGTTCACGTCGATCTTCTGAGTTCCTCCACCTCCAAACAAGCGTCCTCTAAAAACAAATAGTGCCACCAGTATGATGAGCACAAAAATCACGAGCACCGCAACGACGCCCACGCTGCCGCTACCGCCACCGTCTTCGGCCATGAAGGTCCTCCTTGAGATTTAGCTGGAAACAACGAGGGGGCTAGTAACTGGGGAATGTAATTTAACCACAGATTTGCACGGATGAATACGGATCAATCCATGCTTATCCGTGGCAAATTAGCGCCGGCGACGAGTTGGGGTTTTGACGTCGCCCGCCTGAACCGTCGGGGTAGCTTGAGGAGCCGCAGCGCCACTCGGCACTATCCAGAGCTCAACACTGTCTTCTTCGCGGAAGCCTCCGTTGATAACGACCAATCGCGAAGCATCGATGCCGCGTTGAGTGATGAGATAATCGCGCGCGCGACTCATCAGCTTTTCAACCTGGCCCAGGGGACTCATGCGCCCGCCATACGCGAGTATGTAACCGCGCGTTGTCGGGTCGTTCTGTAACTCGACCGCGAGGTGGTCGAGCCGGGCTTTCTGATCGTCGTAGGAGCAACTGTTACATTCATCAAACTCCTGCGCAACAATGACTCTCTTCTCGAGTGGCGCAATGATCGAGACTGCCTGCGCACTCTGAGCGCATGCCGGATCTGCCGATCCGTCATCGGCGGTTAACGTCGCGATGATGCGCTGCGCGCCGAGTCCGGTTGAATCGACAGTGATCGTGGGCGAACCCAATCCGCTGATTATGCGCGCGCTCGCGGGAGTCACTTTCCAGTTGTATCTGAGAGCGGCATTTCCGCTGTACTCAACGTCGGCAGTGTAAGTGATGATCTCTCCCTCAGTGACCTGCTTCGGCGCGGAGATGTTCACCGGGAACGGGCAGGGAGACTTCGGCAACGGCGGCAGCGGCTTGTAATTGACGACCACACACTTGATGCGTCCGGCAGGTACTTCAATCTCGCGCGCCCAGAATTTACCGTTAGGCAGAGTGAGCTCCACCTTGTGCACGCCCGCTTCAAGTTCGAATGCACGGTATTCTGTAAAAGTTTCTCCGCGCGGCTTTCCATCGATCGTGAGAAACATCCCACCCGGCGTAGTCAAAATCTTAATCGTGCCGTACTTAACTTTAGACTTGGCAGAGACGCTCGGCGGGACGAGGAAATACGTCATTCCCAGCAAAACGGCAAACGCGAAGTGGAGGATTGCTGTGCGTCTGGACAACATCTATTTCTCCTCCTGCGCCGTGCTCTGTTCTACGAGCTTCGATCTCGTATAGCGTCGTCGCAAACCTGCTCCAGCGGCGAGCAACCCTGTTCCGAACAAAAGCAGCGATGCCGGTTCGGGTGTTGGCGTTGGTGTCGGCGTCGAGGGCGGTGTTGGCGTTGGGGTAGAACTCGGGGTGTCGTTGCAACTGTCGCAATTGTTGATAAAGACCAGGGGGACAGCCGCGAGAAACAAGAAGGGCCACTTCGGAAAAGCGCCGGCGGCGGCAACCAGCATTTCACCACAGTCGCAAATCGTGCCTTCGACTTCGCCCTCTTCAACAATCTCCACTCCGAGTGCTGGCGCCTTTGAAGTAACTGTCGTGCCGGAAAGCACTGACTCAGTCGCGGTATCGGTACGTGGTCCACTCTGGGAACCCTTCGTTCCGGGAGCAACCGGATCCTGCGACACGAGCGTGTTCAGCGTTAGATCCGTTATGCCGTTGGAGTTCGTCACGGTTCGGACCACCTGGTTGATCGTTACCGGTTCAGCCAGTACCGGCGCCGCCGTTAAAATAAAAACAGACAGAGCGGCGCAGAGCCGCCGAAGGGGTTTGTTACCGAAGAACTGAGCGGGAGTTAAATTCATCTTGTTGATACGTTCTAACCAACGTTCAAATCGCAAGCCGAACCGTGGAGTTGTCCTTTTCACTTCAAGGACACTCCTAATAACCGAGAAACTCCAGCCGCACGCTTGTTTCTGGTAGTTGCTGGAAGTTTGCTGGCAGCGAGTCTTAGCTCTTAAGGTTCTAACGACCCCTTGCAGCCTCTCGCCGTTCAATTTGGACAAATAGAGGTGCTGTTTTCACGAGCAATTCAGGGGCCGTGAGCGATTGGTCCATAAAGCTGGAAATTTAATGCCAGTGAGGCGAATATTCGTCTGAATATTGGACCAAGCGTCTGAGAGCTGGACGAATGCAAACAAAAAGCACAAGCCAGACATCGCTGACTTGTGCCTTTTGCGCCTCTTGATGGCGCGAGTTACATCTCGCTATCGCTCTGGCTGGCGGCTTCGGCCTTGCGGTTCTCGTCCCGCAGCACCGCTTTCCGCGACAACTTGATCTTGTTGCCTTCGCGCCCGATGCACTTCACCATTATCTGCTGGCCTTCTTTGAGCTCATCGCGAACGTCTTTCACGCGGCGATCGGCTATCTCCGAAATGTGCAATAGGCCATCTGTTCCAGGAAAAATTTCGACGAACGCTCCGAAGTCGACGATCCGGTTTACGGTGCCGAGATAGGTCTGGCCCACTTCGGCTTCGGCTGTCAGTCCGCGAATACGATTGACGGCAGCGTCTGCTGCTTCGCCACTCGCAGTTGCAATCGAAATCGTGCCGTCGTCAGACACGTCGATCTTCGCGCCGGTTTCCTCGACCAGTGATCGAATCACTTTACCGCCTGGTCCAATGACGTCGCGAATCTTGTCGGGGTTGATTCGGATCTGGATGATTCGCGGAGCCAAGGCGGAAATGCTTTCGCGAGGCGCAGCCAGCGTCTTCTCCATCGCGCCCAGGATGTACAGCCGGCCTTTCCTGGCTTGTTCGAGCGCTTCGGCCATGATCTGCGCGTTGATGCCCGCGATCTTTATGTCCATTTGCAACGCGGTGATTCCGTTGCGAGTGCCTGCGACTTTGAAGTCCATGTCGCCGTAGTGATCTTCAGCGCCCGCGATGTCAGTCAGGATCGCATACTTGTTTTCTTCCATCACGAGGCCCATTGCGACGCCGGCGACCGGCGCTTTGAGAGGCACGCCCGCATCCATCATCGAAAGAGTGCCGCCGCATACGGTGGCCATGGAAGACGATCCGTTTGATTCTGTGATGTCGGAAACTATGCGCACAGTGTAGGGAAAATCGGCGTCGTCAGGCAGCACGGTCTCGAGTGCGCGCCGCGCGAGTGCGCCGTGTCCAATCTCACGCCGGCTCGAAGATCCAAAGCGACCGACTTCGCCGACGGAATACTGTGGGAAGTTGTAGTGCAGCAGGAAGCGTCGTTTGACTTCGCCTTTCTCCAGATCGTCGATGAACTGCTCGTCTTCTTTGGTACCGAGCGTGGTTGATACGAGTGCCTGCGTTTCACCGCGAGTGAAGAGCGCCGAACCGTGGACGCGTGGCAGCCAGCCGACTTCGGCCGTGATCGGACGTATTTCGGAAAAACGACGGCCGTCCGGACGTCGACGTTTGTTCAGAATATCGTCGCGGAAAACAGTCTCTTTCAGACTATCGAAGATCAGTTTGGCCATGGCGCGTTGATCGGGCTGGTCTTCCGGGTACGACTCGGCGACTTCCTTTTTCAACGCATCAACTGCTGCGTAACTGGAGCGCTTCTCCTGCGTGGTCGTGTCGAGTGCTTCGCGCAGCCGTTCACTGTAGTTCTCCGTGATCGTCCGCAGCATATCGGCATCGAGCTCCTGCGGGGCCACTTCCCGCTTCTGAATCTCGAGGGCTTTGTAAAGTTCCTTTTGCCAGCGACAGAGCCGGTTGATCTCTTTGTGCGCCAACATCAGGGCCTCGACCATGATCTCTTCGGAGACTTCACTCGCTCCGGCTTCGACCATCACGATCGCTTCGTCAGTTCCGGCTACAATCAAATTCAGACGCGACTCACGCACTTCATCGTAAGTCGGATTCACGATGTAGCGTCCTTCAATCAGGCCGATACGAACACCCGCAATCGGATTCAGAAATGGAATGTCTGAGAGGTAGAGCGCGCACGATGCGCCGGTGATGGCAATCACATCCGGGTTGTTATCCGGATCGGCTGAGATGACACTGGCGATAACCTGGGTTTCGTTTCGGTAACCTTCGGCAAAGAGCGGGCGGCAGGGACGATCGATCAAACGGCTGGTCAGAACCTCTTTTTCATTGGGGCGACCTTCACGGCGGAAGTAATTACCGGGTATGCGGCCGGCGGCGTAGTTTGATTCACGGTACTCAACCGTGAGGGGGAAGAAATCAACGCCCTCTCGTGGCGTAGGCGCGCTGACGGCTGCAACCAGCAACATCGTATCGCCGTAACGGATCACGACCGACCCGTCTGCTTGTTTGGCGACGCGACCGGCTTCAACGGTCAACTCTCGCTCGCCGAGCTTGATTGATTCTTTAAGGTATTTCTTTTCTGGCATGTTCTATTCTCCTTCGGACATTAGACCTGAACACGTTTCAGGTCGCGGGCGTCGCCAACACATGTGGGCGCCAACGCTAATTTGGCAGCGTTCTTGCTGAATCTGGGACCGCCAACGTGACGCGGGGTAAGGCTGCAACATGAAAAAGGCGGCACGAGCCTCTTGAACCGTGAAGCTCATGCCGCCTATTGCTCGCTCGAAGCTGGGGCCGTACACGTCTGCTTGTTTACAGTCAATCGCCGTCACGTTCGGCACTGTCGCAAGCTCTTCGATAGACGCGGGCTTTTACTTAAACAGAGATTCGAAGCTCTCTCTCAATCACTTATGTTTGAACTCGTTTACCGGCGCAGACCTAAACGATTGACTACCTCGTGGTAGCGTTCTATATCGGTGCGTTTTAGATAATCCAGGAGACTCCGGCGCTGCGAGACCATTTTCAGCAGGCCGCGCCGCGAATGATTGTCCTTCTTGTGGGTCTTGAAATGCTCGGTGAGATCGTTGATTCTCTTACTCAAAAGCGCCACCTGGACTTGTGGTGAACCGGTATCTGTCTCATGGGTGCGGAAGTCAGTAACTATCTGCTCCTTGGTTTGTTTTGCTAACGCCACTTGCTGAAATGGTCCTCCTCGACCGCAGTAAACTCGCTAAAAGCGGCAACCGCTAAACTTAAAAAGCGCTTCAATTTAACATGCGCCACTAAATTGCACAAATGGACGAAAAACAACCACAGATAACACGGATAGGAAATCCGGATTCACATCCGTGTTATCCGTGGTTAAGGTTTTCGTTTGGGTGTACTATCCACGGCAATGCATCAACCCAGAATCGTAATACTCGGCGGCGGGTTTGGAGGGCTGTTTACTGCCCTTGACCTGGCCGGATCCGGCGAGGTGACCCTCGTCAGCGACGAAGATCATTTCCTTTTTACGCCCATGCTTTACGAGTACCTGAGCGGGGAAGTTGAAGCATGGCACATCGCGCCGAGATATGACGAACTGATCGAGGAAAGCGTGCGGTTCGTCAAGAGCAACGTGACCGGAATCGACCTCGCGTCTCAGTCCGTTTCGCTGGCCAATAATAAAGAAACGCTGAATTACGACGTGTTGGTGCTCGCCGTCGGCGGAATCACAAACTACGTCGGCGTCGAGGGCGCTGAAGAGTTCTCGCTGCCGTTCCGCAAGCTCGCCCATGCAGACAATCTGCGACGGCGGATGGTGACGACGCTAGATCACATCCCGCCCGATTTGCCGCCGCAGGACGTTCGTCGTGAACTGACGTTTGCAGTGGTCGGCGCCGGCGCGAGCGGTTGTGAACTCTCAACCAAAATGGCTGACCTGCTGATCGATGCGTTCAAGCGCCGCGCACTGCAGGGCGAGCCGCGCGTGCTGGTCATCGAGATGGGCGATAGAGTCGTTCCCGGGATGGGCGATCAGATCCGTGAATTTGTTGAAGACGCATTGCGGCAGTCTCGGGTGGAAGTGCACACGAAGACGCGTGTCGTAAAGGTGAGTAGCGACGGAATCACGTTTGAACATGACGGTGCGCAGGAGTTTTTGAAGGCGGCGGGAGTCGTTTGGACCGGCGGCGTCAGGATGAATCCGCTCATCGAGCACCTCGACGTCGAGAAAAATCGTCGCGGGCTGCTCATGGTCAAACCGACTTTGCAGTTATCACAACACCTGAATATTTTTGCGCTCGGCGATATCGCTTTATTCCCTGACGCCACACCTTCACTGGCCGGCACTGCTCAGCTCGCTTTTCAGCAGGCAAGCCTCGCCGCTCGGAACATCAAGGCGTTCAATTCCGGAAAAGAACTTCAGACCAAACACTTCGAAGAGCTCGGCGAAGCACTCAGTCTCGGGACGGAACGGGCGGCCGTGCTGACCGGCGGCAAAGCGTTTGGGGGCGCACTCGCACGCCAGGCGCGATTTGCTTTATACACGTCTCGGCTACCTACCTGGCACCATCGACTTCGTGTTGGTGCAAGCTGGTTCTTCGAAGGCACCACGCCTCAGCCGCTCTTGCCGCTCGGTTTGGAACGATAGTACACGGCTCGAGCCTCATCGTTCGTTAATCGTCCATTAACCACAAAAAGGCACAAAAAGCATAAAGGTTGAAGAAGAGCGTTTCAGCCGTCGCGCCTTTTTGTGCCTGAGATGGAACGCGCGTTGCTCAGTCAGTGGCAAATCCATTGGTCAGAGGAGCCACATGAACTTGCTTTCCCGATTGCTGATTGTCATTTTGCTTGCGTGCCTGGTCACGAGTTGCACAAACGCGCCAATCAATTCAAACACGGCGAGCGTGCAGCCTACGCCTTCTCCATCTGCTTCGCCTTCGCCCTCGCCGGCCGCGGAAACCGCGTCGGTCCAGGTGACCTTGCCGCTGCTAGATGCGTTGCTGACGGATGACAAATTCGTGAGCCGCTTGAAAACGAAGCTGAAGATTTCGGACGAGCAGGTCGATTCACTCAAGCGCGTCTCAAGCGCTGAGATCACACGGCTCCGCCAAAGCAATGCGGAAGACCTTGACACTGACGGTGGCAATCCTCGTGAACGTGCGGAACAAGAGCTACGCTCAATTCTCGGTGAACAGAAAGCAAGAGAACTAACTTCACTGGCCAACGAGTATTGGTCCAAGGGTGACACGGCCGATGCTTCAGGCGACAAAGGTCCGGAAATGTTGCCGGGACCAAACGCAGTGCCGAAGGACACGCGAGTGGTAGTTAACATTCCCGCGTTTCGCATGGATCTTTTTCAGGATGGAAACCTTGTTAAGTCGTACAAAGTCGGTATCGGTTATCCGGAGTTTCCGCTGCCGCAGGGCATGCGCAAGGCGCAACAAATTATTTTTAATCCGTCGTGGACACCTCCCGACTCCCCGTGGGTCGCCGATATGAAGAACGTAGCTCCGGGTGAAACTGTTAAGCCTGGAGATAAGAACAATCCCCTTGGACCAATCAAGATACCTATCGGACTGCCTTCGTTGATTCATGGCGGTAAGTCGCCGGCAAGGCTTGGAAAGTTTGCTTCGCACGGTTGCGTCGGGTTGACGAACGCGCAGATCAAGGATTTCGCGTTGTTGTTGGGCAAGGCGGCGGACACTGATCTCTCCGATCAGACGGTCGCGTCGTACTTAGAAGACAAGGAGCAGAGTAAGACTGTAAAGCTCGGCCGGGAAGTGCCGGTTGAATTGCGCTACGAAACGATCGTTTTGGAAGATGGAAAGCTGCACATCTACAAGGATGTTTACGTTCAGGACACCAACACCGAAGAGAACCTGCGGAAAGTGTTGGAGGCG